>NZ_JAKEDS010000002.1:600000-900000 GCF_021462415.1 Rhodohalobacter sp. 614A | reverse complement strand
TTTTGGTTATCTGATTCTTGTTCCTTTTGCCGTTCAGTTTTTTACCCAATTTGTGATTGCAGACTTCATTTCCAACGAGTTTGATATCAATGAATACTTTACATCCGTTGCCGTTTGGACACTGGCTTGCGGTGTAATCTTCCAGTTACCGGTAATCAGTTGGTTTCTCTCAAAAGTTGGATTGGTGAATCCTGAAGCAATGAGAAAATTCCGCCGGCACGCTATTGTTGGCGCACTGATACTTGCTGCTTTTTTAACTCCGCCAGACCCTGTTTCCCAGGTAATGATTGCGGTGCCGATTATTCTTCTGTATCAACTTTCTATCTTACTTAGCAGAATTGCCAGCAGAAAACGCAAGAAAGACATGGAAGCTGCGTTCACTAATGAGTCTTAGGATTCATCCGAAATCAAATGTTAATGTTTCTTTTTAAACAGTCAGTAAATACTGCTATTTTTGATGACTAATCAGAAATCGAATTAAAGAAACCAAGTACTATTTAATCTGTTTATGCAACTGTCCCGAATTTCAATTTTATCAATATTTCTTTTCCTTTTTATTATTGTTGTTTCTTGTGATACGAGTGACCCTTATCGATTTGAACCGCCGGATTACTCCACCGTTCCGGAAGCTTTTGATACTACCAATGTTGAATCAGTTGATATCTATGAAGGTGTAAAAGTTTACCTGCATGAAGAAGGGTTTGGTCCCTTTGAAGTAAATCACATATCCAGTATTAATGCTTATCTGACACTCAGAACTGAGTCTGGTGCTGTTATATTTAGTACTTTTGCGGATGGACAATCTTCACCTGTTAACATATCAATAGCCAATTCCGATGGGCAGGGAATAATCGTACAAAACCCATATGATATTTTTGTGACACATACTCCCGGCTTTCAGCGTGGATTACTTGGTATGAAAGATGGAGAAAAACGCACGATTGTCGTGTCACCCGATCAAGGATTTAAAGCTGTTCCTTCAAATAACCGGACTTCACAATATGTGGAAGAAACGCTTATTTATGATATTCTTATCACAGATATAGGTCCTACTAAGAGTCGATAAAACGGCGTAAAACTCTCCCCTGGATATTCGTCATAATTTCATGGACGTTGGTCTTTCCCTGATCAGCCCAGTCATGTGCTGTCCATCCATTTTTCCCCATCAGAATAACTTCTTGTTCCGTTGGGATCTGGTCTTCACCTAAGTAAATCATGATGTAATCCATCGTTACATTTCCAACCTGGGGATATAATTTTCCACCGATATTCACTTTCAGTTTATTGCTTAGCGAGCGTGGAATTCCATCTCCGTAGCCAACAGGAATGGTAGCAAGATACCCGTCTTCCGGGCACATCCACGTTGAGGAATAACTAACCACATCTCCTTTTTTTATAGGACGAACCTGAGCGATGGTTGATTTCCAGGTTAAAGCCGGCTCCAGCCAGTCATGACGGGTTTCCCCGGGATTATACCCAAGCATGCCAAGACCCGTTCTGATCATGTCAAAATGATTAAGATTCGGATAGTTAGCTACGGCACCCGTATTACTCATATGAACCAATGGAATTTCGCCAAAATGGTCCAGAATTTTGACGAACCGCTCATGTTGAGTTTGTACATAATCCGATCCGGGATCATCTGACGTTGCATAATGTGAATAGATTCCGCTGCAAATTAATCGCTGATTTGCCACAGCTAGTTGCCTGACTTCTTCTGCCTGTTCAGGTACAAACCCAAGCCTTCCCATCCCTGTGTCAAAATTGATGTGATAAGAAGTGCCGTCCATCAAAATGGAAAAATGAGTTCTGTGACTGACCGTTGCAGTTAAATTATGCGTTTGGTAAGCGGCAGCATTTTTATAAGTCGGAACCCCCAAAACCAATATCGGCTTTTTGATTCCTCCCATTCGAAGTTCAATTCCTTCATCCACGTTTGCTACGGCCAGCCAATCAACCTGATTTTCAATACGGGAAGCGACTCTTACAGCATGGTGGCTATAAGCATCGCACTTCACAACTGCTAAAATTTTCTTGTTGCCGGATTTGTTTTTAATGGACTGGATGTTCTTTGAAATTGCAGACAAACTTATTTCTGCGAATGAATTGGGAAAGTGAATCTTCAAGTGGATACTCCGAAAAATCTTTTTTTGCGTTTACTCAGAATTACTTGTGCGGCATTATACCCGGCAGCGCCAAACACTCCACCACCCGGATGGCAAGACGCACTGGACAGATATAAATTCTCAATCGGTGTTTCATACCGGCTCATTTCAGGAATGGGCCGAAACATAAACATTTGGTCAAAATTCATCTCAACATGCATCACATTGCCGCGAAGTAATCCGTGTTTTCTTTCAATATCTAAAGGAGACTGAATATACCAATCAATCAGCTTTCCTTTCATATTTGGAGCATATTTTTCTACTACCGAGTAAATTTTTTCGGCTTCCCGTTCCCGAATGTCATCCCAGTGCTTGCCATCGGATAATTCATACGGATGCCATTGCGCCCAGCCAAACAACGTATGCTTTCCATCCTTTGCCACGTCGGGATCTATCTTTGAGAACGTCATTGCCAGAACAGCCGGATTTTCGGGCGGACGTTTCTTTATGTAATCACCAATTGCCCTGTTCATATAGTCCGTAGAAGGCGCCAAAAGTTGCATACCGTTGTGGATATGAGGATCATTCGGAGCCGCGGTATATTCCGGCAACTCCTCAACCGCACAACGAATTACCATTCCAAATCCATTTCCAACGCTGATATTTTCTACTTTTTTAAACAATGAACGGTCCAGATTTTCACGCCCAACCATTTTCAGTATTGTGGTCTGAACATGAGCATTCGATACAATCAGGTTACCGGAAAAGTACTCATCATCTTTAGTAATGACTCCAACAGCCTTTCCATTTTTGATGTCAATTTTTTTAACGGCGTGATCTGTGAAAATTTCTCCCCCATGATCTTTAATGAAAGCCGCCATCGCCTGTGTTAACATCCCGCTTCCGCCTCTCGGGTGTTTGGCCCCGCTTTCATGAAGCATGGCCTGCCATCCTGCAAAATCACCTGTGGCAGACTGATCCGGAAGCGGCCCGGACTGTGCGGCAAACCACGTCAACGCAGCTTTCATATAGGGGCTTTCAAATGAATCCTCAACCACTTTGCCATAGCTCCCAAGAATTTTTTGAAGGCCGTCCATCTGCTCTCCTTTTTTGAACATGGCTCCGTTCTTAATTTGGCCCTTGATCATCTCCGTTACAATATTTTTGCCGGTCGGTGGATTCATAAACGCCTTCAAAACATGGCGGTTGATTCGTCCCCAGAAATCAATAAAATCTTTATAATTTGATACATCTTCAGGAGCCACTTTTGAAATGGAATTAAGGGTTCGGTCCAGATCCTTGAAAAAATGGATCACACCTTTTCCATCAGGAACCGGGTAGCTCATAAACGGATCCATCTCAATGTACTCAAGTCCGTAGTTGGCCAAACCTAATT
The DNA here is from genome assembly GCF_021462415.1 of Rhodohalobacter sp. 614A. Taxonomy (NCBI): domain Bacteria; kingdom Pseudomonadati; phylum Balneolota; class Balneolia; order Balneolales; family Balneolaceae; genus Rhodohalobacter; species Rhodohalobacter sp. 614A. The sequence goes on along the minus strand of NZ_JAKEDS010000002.1, from coordinate 896,499 downwards.
CTTCAATAATTCCGGTTTGATGAATCATAATATGAACCGAAGAACCAATATCCATTCGAAAACCGTTGGGATTCTCAGGTGATTTGAACATCGTTTCCGTACACACGGCACCACCGATAGTATCCCGCCGCTCCAAAATTCCAACTTTATATCCTGCCTTTGCCAGATAACAAGCTGTAATAAGACCGTTATGGCCTGATCCAATGATAAGTGCATCAAACTTTTGCATTCTTCGTATTGTTAAAAGTTCGTGGAATGAATATTACTTTTTAGTAAGTTCTGCAAATAATTCTAAACGGCCGCTCATTCGGTCTCAAATAAAATGTTACAGAGATTTAACTATGCAATTTTTTAAAACGTTTCTTGCCTCAGTTTTGGGCACGCTCATCGGGGTGACTATTCTTGTTCTGATATTTTTTGCTTTTCTTGCCAGCAGTTCATCTCAGCCTGAACCCTATATCCGTTCAAATACGGTTTTAAAGATAAACTTGTCTGGAGATATTCCAATGCGGGTTCCATACGATCCCGTACAAGAGTTGCTCAATCCTGCCATGATGAACCAGGTATCTGTGACCGGTCTCAAGCAAAACCTGAAAAAAGCGGCATCTGATGATAATATTCCCGGAATTTGGATTGAGGCGAATAACGTGGTTGCTTCCTGGGCTAATCTTGAAACCGTTATGCAAGATTTGAAAGATTTTAAAGAGAGCGGCAAATTCATCTATTTCAGTACAGACGATATTGGAATGAATGAAAAAGCGTACTATTTAGCTACAGCTGCAGACAGTATTTTCTCGCCGCCGGAAACCATGTTCCAGTTTAGTGGATTTGCAGCCCAGCTTACGTTCTACAGAGAATTACTTGATAAGATTGGTGTTGAACCGGAAATGCTTCGGGCGGGCCGGTATAAGTCTGTGGTGGAACCATATTTGAGAGACTCCAGCTCTCCAGAGTACCGGGAACAGATCAATGAAATTCTTGCTTCTTACTCTGCAACATTTGTGGATGCGGTGAGTGAGCGAACCGGAAAAACTCCAATCGAAATTAACGCAATGATAAATACACCTCCGATTAACCGGCTTCAGTTTGCAGTTGAAAATGGATTGATAGATTCGCTTGCATACACTGATGAAGTCGCTAATATCATTAAACAACGAATAGGCGTTGAAGTTGATGAAGATTTAAAAACCGTCACTTACAGCCGATACAACCGGGTTTCAGACAGCAGTGTGGGTATCGACGTTATTGACTCATCCGATAAAATCGCCGTCATTTATGCTTCCGGAATGATTTTACCGGAGATTGCGGAATCCCCCTTTGCGACCAATACCGGAATTACTGCCGGAGATTTCAAAGAACAACTTGATGACGCTTTGGAAGATGATGACATCAAGTCAATTGTTATTCACATCGATAGTCCGGGTGGCGCTGCTACCACTTCAGACATTCTCTGGCACTACGTAAAAGAAGCGGCAGCAAAGAAACCGGTCGTTGCTTCGATGGGAACCGTTGCTGCCTCAGGCGGATATTACATGGCTATGGGCGCAGATACAGTATTAGCAGGTCCTAATACAATTACCGGATCAATCGGTGTTGCCAACATGATTTTCAACGTCGAAGAATTGATGGAAGAACATCTCGGCATTCATTACGAAACATTGAAAACACATGAGTATGCCGATCTTTTTGATTTTACTGATCCATTGAGTGAACAAGAACAGGATATCTTTGAGGCTAATATTGACCAAAGCTATCAGACTTTTTTAAGTGTTGTAGCTGAAAACAGAGGGATGACTGTGGATCAGGTTCATGAAGTTGCCCAGGGACGTGTTTATACAGGTCAGAATGCTCTGGAAGTAGGGCTTGTGGATGCCATCGGAGATATTGACGATGCCCTCAGAATTGCCGCAGAAATGGGTGGAATTAAGGAGTATAACATCGAGACTTATCCCAAAAAACAAGATCTTTTTGAAGCTTTCTTTGGAGGAGCCAATGCCCAGATGAAATCCTGGATGTTGGGTTGGGTTCCTTCAGATATTCAGTCTGATGTTAATGATGTAAATAATATCCTCCAGCAAAAAGGAGTTCAGCATTGGACAATCCTTCCATATAAAATCGATTCTTAAAGCCATATATGCAGATTGGAGAATTTACCGTTGAACAGCTGAGCGAAGGTTTCTTTGAACTATTTGAAGATGGAACCTTTCAAAAAATGGAGCCTTCGCGGCTGGACAACCTCAAAGATGATCCAAATATCGGCAAATTTACCTCAGCGATAGGAATTGATCCTCTTCTGATTCAAACAAAAGAGAAAAACATTATTGTAGATCCCGGCCTGGGATGGGGATTGGATGCAGGAAGCAGCTATAGAAATACATCCAATATCGTTACCAATCTCGATATTTTTGAGCTCACTCCGGAAGATATCGATATCGTTATTTTAACCCATCTTCATTTCGATCATGCTGCCGGAATATCCTATGTATCAGATGATTTATCAACGCTGCCAACTTTTCCAAATGCACGATATTTTGTGCATCGGGAGGAATGGGAATATGCTCTCTCCCAGATTGATCAGGAAAATAAACTCCCGGGAGCCGGCTATAAACTGGACGAAATCTATAAACTTGTAGCCGAAAAAAGACTTCATTTTATAGAAGAAGAGATTTTTTCTCCAATTGAAGGAATTCTTACGATTAAGACAGGCGGACACACTCCCGGACATTTGGTTGTTAAAATGAAAAGCAATGAGGAAGTCGCTTATTTTATGGGAGATCTGGTTCCCACAGAATATCATCTGAATCACTATTCGATGAAGCAGGTGGATACGGATGCTATTCAATCAAAAAAGGCTAAAACGCTTTTGCTCAGGCAGGCCTTGAAAGAGAATGCTGTCATGTTTTTCTACCATTCACTTTTTAGAAAATCAGGTCAATTATCAAGAGATCAGCACAAGAAATATATTTTACTCAATCCCTGATAAGGATATGAAAAGAGCAATCTGAACCTGACTCAGAATCTCATTAGCAAAATATATACTTGAACTTTAGATTCTGAGTTGAGATCAGGATGCCTTATTTGTCTGATTGGAATGGAATTGATACTTCCTACTGCTTATTCATAGAGATGAGAAACTCTTCGTTCGATTTTGTTCCTTTCATCTTATCGAGCAGAAATTCCATGGCTTCAAAAGCGTTGTGATTGTTCAGGTAACGTCGAAGCAATACAACTTTTTCTCTCTCCTCTTCACCGACAATAAGCTCCTCGCGGCGTGTTCCACTTTTGAAAACATCAATAGAAGGGAAAATTCGTCGTTCCGAAAGACGCCGGTCAAGTACCAATTCCATGTTACCGGTTCCCTTGAACTCTTCAAAAATCACATCATCCATTCGTGAACCGGTATCAACGAGAGCTGTGGCGATGATGGTTAGACTTCCGCCATTTTCAATATTTCGTGCCGAGCTGAACAGTTGTCGCGGAGCTTTAAGAGCTTCAGAATCCACACCGCCCGTCATGGTTCGACCTGAACTGCCCGTAGCCACGTTGTAAGCACGTGCAAGGCGTGTAATGGAGTCCATCAGTAATAACACATCATGTCCACTTTCAACAAGTCTCTTGGCCTTTTCAAATACAATTTCGGAAAGACCCACGTGATTTTCTGGCTTCTCATCAAATGTGGACGCTACAACTTCTGCGTCTTTCACCGTACGCTGCATTTCGGTCACTTCTTCCGGACGCTCATCAACGAGCAGAATGATAATCTTTGTCTCGGGATGATTTTTATTAACCGCGTTGGCAATATTTCTGAGAATAGTTGTCTTTCCCGTTTTTGGCTGGGCAACAATCAGTCCCCTCTGCCCTTTCCCGATTGGAGTGAACAAATCCATAATTCGGGTAGTGTACTCGGAAAAGTGATTTTCAAGTTTGAATCGGGAATCGGGGTAAATGGGTAGCAAATCCTCGAAATCTTCGCGATTATCCATATCCCGAGGAATTTTTCCGTTTACACCTTCAACGCGTAACAGTGCAAAATAACGCTCGCCAACTTTTGGAGGCCGGATAATTCCAATCACACAATCTCCCTGCTTTAACCGAAACCGTTTGATTTGTGAAGGAGAAACATAAATATCATCCGGACTGGCTTTATAATTATAGTTCACAGATCGGAGAAATCCGTAACCATCTGGAAGAATTTCAAGAGTTCCTTCATTTAAAAGAAACTTGCCTAACCGTGGCCCGATATCTTCAAGTCGCTCATCTAAGGTGTCAGCATCCGACTCAGGAAGCACATTGCTTACATGCTTCTTGTTTTTCTTGTAATTATTTCGGTTTGGCTGCCTTTTGTTAGACCCGGAAGAGGAAGATTTTTTACTTCGTTTTGGCTTGTCGTCGTACGTCTGAATATGCGACTCCTGACCATAACTGGAGCTTTGCGGCTCGTTATTTTTACTGTCAGAATTGGAATGATTTTGGCCAACATTATCACGAATACGATCGATAATGCCTTGTTTTTTTAGAGTGGAAACCCCCTTCAGCCCAAGAGCTTTCGCAATAGCCTTCAGGTCTTTAACATTTTTTTGATGCAGAGTTTCCAGGTCAATTTGAAAATCTTTATCGGTTTGATTCTCCGACATAATGAAAGTTTAGTTCTAATATTTGATTCATGAGAAAAGCGAACAACTTGGTATTAGTAGTACGCCGAGGGTATTAACTTAAAGTGCGGAAGGATTTTTTTGATCAGCAGAAGCTATGGCACCCATCCAATTGCTGACTATATTGTAAAAGTAAAAACTTCCGCTAAAAATTACTAATTCTGATTTAAAATGATCTGAGTGCAAAAAATTATGGTTTTGAATCACTCTTGCTGATGGAAAATAACTTTTCATTGTCTCAATGGTAGCGGAGCGTTGCCCTTCCATTTCATAGAGGTAAATATTGGGGAAATTGTTCCATAGCTCTGCAATTTTTGCATTTAGCTTATCCCCCATGAAACTTAATACCACCGACCATCGATTTGCAGGTGCCAACTCCAATAAGTGATTAATCAACGTTTTAACAGACTGTTCGTTATGAGCGCCGTCAAAATACCATTTTTTTTCTGTAGATAATTCTTCAAAAACGGCATGATTCAAAAACCGCGTGTGAACACGTTCAATGCCTTCAGCAAAGGTATCCATTTTTATTGGAAAAACTGAAGTTAAAGTCTCAACAATTTTATAGACAATTGCAACATTCTGAGCATCAATTTTCTTCCAATTTTTTGCATCTATCGTAACCATTGGATGGATTCCCCGAAGGTGAATTTTTTGATTCTCAGAAACAGCCTGAAGGTCAGCTCCTTTCAAAATGTTTGAATGATGCGACTCTGCTACAGAACGCACAACCGCTTCCGCTTCATCCGGCAAATTTCCAATAACAACCGGTCGCTCTTTTTTGATGATGCCGGCCTTTTCAAATGCGATGGCTTCAATGGTATCGCCCAGAATATCTGTATGATCAAGCCCAATCGATGTAATTGCACTAACTTCCGGATTGACAACATTGGTAGCGTCAAGACGGCCACCTAAGCCCACTTCCAGAATGGCAATATCCACTTCTTTTTTTGAAAAGAACCAGAAAGCAATGGCCGTTGTAATTTCAAAGTATGTAAAGTTTGATTCCTGAATGAAAGGACCATATTCATCAAAAAAATCTAACAGAAGATCGCTTTTAATTTGTTGGGCATTCACCTGGAACCTTTCCCGAACATTCAACAAATGAGGTGATGTATATAGTCCAACTTTATAACCAGCCTGTTGATAGACGGAGGCGGTCATTCTGCAGACGGTTCCTTTCCCATTCGTTCCACCAATGTGAATGGATTTGAAGTCATTTTGAGGGTTGCCCATCCGCTTGCAAAACTCATTCATCCTTGCCAGATTAAAATTGGCTGCAGATTTTCCCGCTTTACTAAATTTCGGAATGGAATCCAGGTACTCCTCTACCCTTTTGATTTTTTCGAGGGAGTCAGACATGAATCATGTTCTCCTTTTTATAGTCCGATAATTGCTTACTCAAATCAGAAAAAAGTCCGTTCGTAATATCGAATGATATTCCTTCAATTTTGCTCACCGGCACAAAATCAATCGCACTATTGGTAAGCCAAACGGCATCTGCTATCAAAAGCTCATCCATGCTATATTTCCCCTCATTAACTTCGTATCCCAACTCTTCGCGAAGAATATATACAATTGATTTTCGCATAATTCCGGGCAGAATATCGCATTCTTTTGATGGAGTGTAAACATCCCCATCTTTCAACCAAAAGATATTGGCAATGGACGTTTCGGCTACAAATCCTCCAATCGTGAGCAGAATTGCATCATCTGCTTCTTTTTTTTCAGCTTCCCTGAATGCCTGTCTGTAGTGCAGCATATTGCTCAATTTGAACTGTGTGGGCCTTGCTGAAGACGGAACAACACTCGTATCCGATAAAACTAAATGCTGTGGGGAGACAGGTTTTTTACATCCAGAAGCAGAAATAATGGTAAGAACCGATGCTTCATCCTTCCCTGAATATCCCGGTTTCTCGGATAAGGAAACCTGAATTCGAATTCTGGCTTTTTCATCCAACAAGTTATTCTTTTGTAAAAGTTTTTTGATCTGGCCTAAAACCGAATCAGCGTCGATTAACATATTTTTGGACAAACCCAGGTATTTGAGAGCGGCATTGAGTCTTTTTATATGCTCATTGTACTTGAAGATTTCTCCATTTTCGCTTAGAAAAGTTTCAAATGCTCCAGCACCATAATAAAGCCCGGAAGTTACGGCCGGAATTGTTGCTTCCGCTTCAGAAATAAGTTCTCCATTAAGAATGATATCATTCATGGAATTACTCACCAGACAAGAGAAGATTTAATTTTTTTTCGATTTCCATCGTATCATTCCCAACATGAATATCAAAAATCTCTTTCTTTCTGTTGATGAAAATCTGGGTTGGCATTCCCGGAGCAAGCAGAGATTGATAAACATCGGTTCCTTCAACAAAATGGAAAGGCTTTGGATGTTGAGCGATATATTCTTTCACAAGTTCATCTCCATCTCTAACGGCGGCTGCAATCACAACCAGGGAATTGTGATCATTTGAATAACTATTCAGAAACTCACCCACTTCTATGGACTTGTCAGACCATGTGGACCAAAAATGAATGATTACCGGACGGTTTTCAATCGTGTTCAGATGTAAACTATCCTGAGCAGAAAATGAGCGAAATGAGAGCGTATCGGGTAGAATTTCAGAAACGTTACTTTCAAAACCGGTTACCTGGCGCTGTGAATAACGAATAGTACTATATATGATAACGACGGCCGTTATCAGTGCACAGATAGCGATGAAGCGATTAAAATATTTTGGGTCTATCCTCATGTAGAGATTACATCAACAATCGATTGAGATCATTCTATAGAATGGCAGTGCAAACAAAATAAGGCCTTTCTCATTCGTTTGCACTCTCGAATATTTCGGATATGATACCTCTTTACTACAGACTGAAATCAAACTTCATCAAAGAACTTACCATTAAACAGCCCAGGTTTTTCCAATCTCTTCAAATGGCATACAGCCATCATACATTCCCGGAATGGCTTCATAACGCAGGACTTCAGAAGCACCAATTTCAGAAGTGAAATAGCCAAGTATGGTCAATTCCTTGAATCGAAGAAAGAATGACGCACTTTCATTCCTGTCAATTTCTAAAGCACTTTGATTTTCGTTGTAGACAACTTCGTAACGTCTTTCATCCGATGAGTCAAAAAAATCCGTTTCCAGCGTGATGCGAGAATTTTCAGCAAAGCTATCTAATCCTTCAAGAAATTCATTTCGCTGTTCTTCTGTGTAAACCTCATTTATCATGGATTCAATAAAAGCGGGAACGCCGGCTTCGCTTGCAGAAGGATATTCATCGGCTGGAATAATGACATCTGCCAGAGAAGTGACTAATCTTGCCTGATCATTGGAGAACAGAACCGGATTCCAGTCTACGCCCGGCTGAGCTGTACAACCTTTCAAAATGCCTAAAATATTGGGAGCAAAAACTGCACCACCGATAATCATTGCGGTTCGTTTGATTGCTTCTTTTCTGTCAATTTTATTGGTGTTGTCCATGATTACAAATTTCCTTTTTTGAGTTCTTCTACAGCAAAATTTGCTGCGCGGGCAGTTAAAGCCATATATGTTAAAGAGGGATTTTGACAGCCTGCTGAGGTCATACAGGCACCGTCGGTTACAAAAACATTTTTCACAGAATGAACCTGATTCCATTTATTGAGAACGGAAGTCTGGGGATCACGTCCCATCCGGGCTGTTCCCATTTCGTGAATTCCGAGGCCGGGTCCGCCGGGATCGTCATGTGTTTCGATATTTTTCACTCCGGCAGCTTCAAGCATTTCAGCGGCATCGCTTTTCATATCTTCGCGCATATTATACTCATTTTCTCCGAACTCTACATCAAAAACAAGTTGAGGTTGCCCCCATTTGTCAACTTTATCTTCACTAAGGGAAACCCTGTTGTTATGATTTGGCAGCATTTCACCAAAACCTCCCATACCGAGTGTCCACGTTCCGGGCTCTTTCAGGAGATCTTTAAGCTCAAGACCAATTGCCAATTCACGAACGCCACGCTGCCATGCTTCGCGGCTTCCACCGCCCTGGTATCCGAAACCACGAATATAATCCCGGTTGTTCCCATTCAAATTTCTGTATCTCGGAATATAAAATCCGTTCGGGCGCCTTCCCCAATAGTAGCGGTCTTCGAACCCTTCAATATCGCCACTGGCCCCTACGCCCAAATGATGATCCATGACATTGCATCCCAATTCACCAGAATCATTTCCCAAACCGTTTGGAAACCGATTTGATTTGGAATTGAGCATAATCATGGTTGTGTTCATGCTCGAAGCATTGAGAAATACAATGTTTGCATAGAACTCAAGTTCCTCAAGTGTTTCTGCATCAATCACCCGAACTCCAGTTGCCTTTCCTGATTCTTCGTCATAAATCACAGAATTCACAATAGAATGCGGGCGGAGAGTCATATTTCCTGTGGCTTGAGCAGCCGGCAATGTAGATGCATTACTGCTGAAATAGCCCCCATAAGGACATCCGCGAATACAACGATCCCGGAACATACACGGACCACGATTGTTATGATGGGCCGTAAGATTCGCAACACGGCCAATCGTAAGAACCCGTCCAAAATTGTCCATTATTGATTCTTTGAGAACTTTTTCCACACAATTCAGCTCCATAGGAGGCAGAAATTTACCATCCGGAAGTTGAGGGAGTCCCTCAGTCTGGCCGCTGATACCGGCAAATTCTTCAACATAATCGTACCATTTTTCGACATCTTCATATCGAATGGGCCAATCCACAGCGATGCCATCTCGCAGATTTGCTTCAAAATCCATTTGTGATAAACGGTAACTTTGCCGCCCCCACATAATCGATCGTCCGCCTACGTGATAACCCCGCATCCAATCAAACCTCTTTTCTTCTACATAAGGTTGGTCAGTATCCTTCACCCACCAGTGTTTCGTGGATTCACGAACAGTATATCCGGTGCGCATCTGCTTTTTATAATGCTTTGCTTCTTCTGCAGAAATATTATCGGCATTGGGTAATTCCCAGGGATCTTTGTGTGCAGTGGGATAGTCCTCGATATGTCTTACATCCCTGCCTCGTTCAAGTACAAGAGTGTTTAAACCTTTTTCTGTGAGTTCTTTTGCAGCCCAGCCACCACTGATACCTGTTCCCACAACAATAGCATCATAGCTATTTTGCTTTTTAGCTTTGAGATTCAATAACATGAAATAGTACTTCGGGGTTAAAAAATAGCCTAAGATTAATAGACAAACCTACAAGGGTTTGAAGGAGATTTTATTTTTTAGATTAAAAAAATAATTTTTTTATACCTGATTAAGTTCTCTGCCGACTTTTTCCAGCAAAGCCTTGGTAGCCTTAATTCCTTCGTCTTCGGAAAGTTCATTGCCTTCATACTCAATCCCAACATGGCCTGTGTATCCGGCATCTTTCACAATTCGCATTAAGCGCAGGTAATCTTTATCCGCTTCGTTGCCTTCTGCATCGAAATTGTGTGTTTTTGCACTTACACCTTTGGCATAAGGCATCAACTCTTCTGTTCCCTGGTAAGGATCATAAGATTCGGTTTGGGAAATGTTGAAGTTTCCAAAGTCGGGCAAAGTTCCGCAGTTAGGATGATCCACCATTTGAATCGTACCCACCAGCCATTGGGCATTACTTGAAAGGCCTCCATGGTTCTCAACAATTACGCCAATATTCTCACTTTCGGCATATTCAGAAAGATTGCGCAAACCATCAGCGGCGCGCTGCATTTGTTCATCATATGTTCCCTGGCTGGCGGCATTTACCCGGATGGAATGGCATCCCAAAAAACTGGCCATATTTACCCATTTATAGTGATTCTCAACCGCCTGCTGACGCGCTGCGTCATCAGGATCACCCAGATTTCCTTCGGCATCACACATAATCAGAACACTTTTTACACCTTCATTATCCGCAATATTTTTGAGTTCATTGAGATACTGTTCGTCTTCTGCCTTATCAAAATAAAACTGGTTTACATATTCAATAGCGCCAATATCATACCTTTGGCGGGCATGTTGGGCAAAATTCAGAGGATCAATATCTCCCTGGTAGAGCTCAGCGGGGTTTTCACGAAGCAAGCGGCCAAATTCATCCCAGCCAAGTTCTCTGGAAGGGCCATAATAACTTCGGTTGAGCGACCATTGAGCAAGAGAAATATCAAAAAAAAGCTCGTTATTAGCTCCTTCTGTTGTGCACCCTGTTAATGTCAATGGCAAACCGGATAATGCCGCACCACCGACTGTTGCAACTCCCAAACTTTTTAGAAATGTTTTTCTATCCATAGCATTCATTTAGTTAATTGATCACACAAAAATACAACAAAGATTAAACTCTCAAAGTAGATTTAACTTTTTTTCAAAAAACACTCATATTCTATCATATATGAGGTGTTGTATTTTTATCATAACAAAAAAATTATGTATAAAACATTAAGTATTGGAGAAGTTTTGTGGGACATTTTTCCCGATTATAAAAAGCCTGGAGGCTCACCCGCAAATGTCGCTTATCATCTTCATTGTCTGGGAGCAGATTCACTTCTTTTAAGCCGGGTTGGTGATGATAATAAAGGCTCTGAATTACTTCGTTTTCTCAAGAATAAAGAAATTGACATCAGGTACATTCAACAAGACAGGGTTCATCCAACCGGAATAGTGACTGTTGCATTTGCAGAAGGTGAACCTACATATACAATCCAAAAACCATCGGCATGGGATTATATCTCCCTCACAGATTCGCTAAAAATGGAAATTGATTCGCTGGATGCTATCTGTTTCGCTTCTTTATCGCAGCGAAATAACGTTTCACGAAATACCATTCAAAAAGTGCTTGCAGCAGTTCCGGATACGTGCCTTAAAGTTTTTGACCTCAATCTTCGTCCTCCATTCATAGATAAAGAACTGATTCTCAACTTGATCAAAAAATCGGATATTATAAAGATTAACGAACATGAATATAAAACACTGGCTGACTGGTACGGCTCAAAAAAATTCGCGAAAGAAATAGTTGAGAATAATCCAACCAAAACGGTTTTGTTGACCGAAGGAAAAAACGGTAGTTCAATGTTTATTTCAGAGGGGTTTTTTCATGAAGATGCCCTCCCTGTTACTGAAAACGGGGATTTTGTGGGTGTGGGCGATGCGTTTCTTGCCTGTTTTACATATCTGAAATTGAAGGACACTCCAGCCCCAAAAATCCTTGCTCTTTCCAATCAGTATGCTGCTTTTGTTGCATCGCAGAAAGGTGGAATGCCCGAAATTTCAAACTCAATTCTTGAACAAATTCAATGATTCTTAAAAAAATAGTATTCCTCATCTTCCTTCTCTTATTGCTGTTTGAAAATGGTTTTCCCCAGGATAAATCTTATGAGATTCCTGATATCCAGGTAGATGTAGCCATACAACAAAATGGAATTGTTCATATTGACGAACACAGAACCTATCAATTTATGGGTTCATTTAGTTGGGCAGATTATCGATTACCCAAAAACGGTTTTTCTGAAATCCGGAATATCCAGGTTTTCGAAGGTGATTCGAGCTTCATCAACACGAATAATGAACAACCCGGAACATTCAGCGTTTCGGAGGATGGGAATGACGTTGTTATCAAATGGTTTTACCAGGCTCTTGATGACAATCGAACATTCACTCTCTCCTACGACCTGGCAGATGCAGTGTCGGTTGGGCCAGACTGGACGGAATTCTTCTGGAACTACATTGCTTCAGGACGGGAAAAATCAACGGAGAATCTTGATATCAATATTCAGTTTCCACATGCCGTTTCAACTGATTCGCTCTATGTCTGGCTGCGTACAGATGCAGAGAAAACGAAAATCAATAAAACACCCGGCGTACTAACTATTACCGCTGAAGATCTAACAAGACATCAATCATTACAGGTTCGTACGGCCTTTCCCACTTCCATTTTCGACATGAATTCAGTCACAGTTACGGATCCGAATTTATCGTTAGAATGGATTCAAAATGATGAAGCTGCTTATGTTCAGAAAAAAGAACAGCAGGCTGAAAGACAAGCATATTTTGACTCGATTACACTTGAAATTACTATTCTAATTTGTGCTCTCAGTATCGCTGTTTTTATTCTACTCTATAAAAAATATGGGACGCGTTTTCCAACGAGAACCATCTCTGACCGGGAAACCATCCTCATACCTGATTCCACTCCGCCCGCCATCATTGGCAAATTGATGGGAAATAATATTACCAGCGGCCAGCATTTAGTGGCAACCATTTTTGATCTCGCCCGCCGAGGCTGGTTTACTATTGAAGAAGAAAAAATAGAGAAAGACGGATTTTTTTCATCAGAATCGACCGAGTTCAGAGTAAGAAAGGTTGAGCCTCAGCCCGAAGATTCTCTTCCAACTTGGGAGAAGATGATTGTAGATCACCTGAACAACCAGATTGAAAATGGATATGACAAATTTGATGAACTCTTTAAGGAGGGAGAATTCAAGATGTCAAAGTGGTTTCCTGAATGGAAAAAGGAGGTAAAGGCTGTCTACGATGAGAAAAACTGGATTGATAAAGGAAGTAAAAAAGGAGTATTACTAAATATCGTAGCACAGGCCATTTTGATCATTTCTTCTGTAGCGCTGCTCATTCTTTCTGAAAATGAGTTTGCACTGATTGGAATGTTTGTTTCGGCTTTATTTATGGTTGGCTCTTTTGGAATTCAAAGGAGAACCAAGGAGGGCCAGGAAATGTACAAACGATGGAAAGCCTATCGCGATGGACTCAAGAATGCAGATAAACGTACAATACGAATGGAAATGCTTGATCGCCATTTTATTTACGCCATGGCTTTAAGTCTCTCACAACATCACATCGAAACAGTTGTCAAATCTGCTGATGACAATGATGTGGTCATTTTTACCTGGATTATTTTGATGCAAGGTTCGTCTCATACTCCTTCATCTGTTGCGGCAACGGTTTCAACTTTAGCCTCAACCAGTACTTCAACGTTTTCCAGTGCCGGCGGAGGTGTTGGGGCTTCGGCAGGTGCGGCTGGCGGAGGGGCTTCAGGTGGAGCGGGATAAAAACCTCTTAAAGCTCGACAGCCGTGTGTTTGTACATATTTTTCAGATCCGGGTTCATAAGCCCAACTGAATTGTAGGGTTCAATTCGCTTGCGAATTCGTTGAATAAGATTTTGAATCTCTCCATCTGAGATAGCATCCATATTCGATGATTTGATTTCATTGAACGATTGTTGAATCAATTCTCTGATTTCAGGCTCGCCTGCACACAAAAATGTGTCTGGAATTTCACCTCTCAATCGACTTTGTTCATATCGAATAGAAGCAATAAAATAGAGCATTGTGGAGGCAGAAAATAGGTCAAAATGGTTTCTTGTTTTATAAGAAATAGAAACCAATAAATCAATGAAGAACAATTCATTAAAGACTTTATCTTGATAATTTCCCAAGCACTTTATTTGGTCTTTTTCGGACAAATTTGAAGTGAAAAGTTTTAAAATTTTCTCAACTCCACTCAGCGTAAATGCAATTCCTGTACTGTGAAGTGGATCTACAAAACCCGCTGTATGTGGCAAAACCACCCAGCCGTTGCCGAACAATTTATCCAATCTTCGTTGTAACCGTGGTGTTCCGAAATAACGGTTCGGTATTTCAGCGATTTCAGCATCTTTAAAAAGAGTTTTAAGGGACGGATATTTTCCAATTATTGTATTCCACTGCTTCTCAGGCTCAATATCTGCATTCAATTCATTGTGATTATGATCCAACAGAATCCCGGCACTCAACAAATCATTATTAAACCGAAGCATCCAAATCCACCCTTCTTCAATCAAGTGGTGAAGGGCTGAATAATCCGGGTTATATGGATAGTCAGAAGTTTTAAACCCGTGATTATGGAGGTGTTTTAGCCAGTGAGGAACATGTTTGAAATGAGAATAAATGGCGGAAGAATTAGTCTCAAAACCCGTTGAAGTGCTTTCAGTTTTAAAGAATTTGGCTGAAAAATTGGGTCCGCCTGTGGCATCAATCAACCAATTGCATTCAATTTCTTCCAACGCCCCGGATGAATCCAGGAAAACCGACCATTTTTTATCATTCGCATTTCTGGAGAGCTTATCAATTTCGGTCTGATCAAAATAAGTCACTCCTGTCTCAACTGCGTTCTTTACCAAAAAGTGATCCACATCACTTCGAAGCCAGTTTGTATCTGAATTTTGATCGTTTTTGCTGGCAGCAACAAGTAACTCCCTGCTATGATTTTCATCTGAATGAAACTTCTCTCTATTTTTATGCTGATAATAACTGAATCCCCTTTTCAAACCGCAGACAATTTCAGGATAATTCTTCTGCCATTCTCCGTACCTGGACAGCTTCTTCAAAATTGGAAGATTATACTGATCAGCCAGATCTCTCAAAATCATATCTGCAATCGGAGTAGAAGATTCGCCAATAGCAAACCGAGGATGTTTTTCCTTTTCAACCAGGCACACCGAGTACCCGGAATTCTTTAAGGCCATTGCTGTAATTGAACCGGAAAATCCTGATCCAACTACCATAAAATCAAACTTTTTCATCTATAACAGTAACTTCAATTACAGTCACAATTGATTCCCGGCAAAACGTTCTGTGACAGATTCATCTTTTCTAACCGTTTTTTTCGGGGTTCAAAACAAACATCACAATCCGAAAATTTTTCGAGATCCCAAACATCACAGAAAACCCTGCCGTTATTCATTTGCAAAGATCGCTCGAACACCGTTTCAAGGGCTGTAAGTGTTGGAGGAATATAATCTCCGGATTTTTTTAACTCCTCCATAATTCCGTTTCCGTCCCGAACAGGAATAATAGAGCAGGCAGTACAACCGGAATCAAATGCAAATTCAACGGATTTTAAGCACCATTCAATATTTTCTTTGGGATCCGTTAAAAAAGGCGGATTTAAAAGAATAAAAGCCCGTACGTCAATTTCCTCTTGATTTAAAAAACGAGTGGCTTCAAAAAAATCTTCTTTCGTAATCTGCTTATTCAGCTTTGGAAGAACCTTTGGATGAATGGTTTCGAGTCCCATCGCTATTTCCAAAGAACTGTTTAACATATCTCTGAACTTGGGAATGAATGATCCGATTAATCTTGGATGATTCTCAACGATAACGTGATCATAACCGGAAAGTAAGTCGGAAATTTTCTCGTAATCGTATCTGGGAATAGCTTTCCCATCAAAGAAATTGCCGCTATTATACAACTTCACAACGTCCGCATTTGGCAACCTTTCCAGTGCATACTCAATTTGTCTCGGAATTGCTCCTTTTGGCGTGGGCTTATCCAGTGTATGGCGCCAAAGATCACACATTACACATTTGAACGGACACTCCCTGTTTGTCAGAAAAATGGTATTTACATCTTGAACCGTACCATCCTTCTGAACTTCCTTTTCATTTAAATACAGGTAAGGGATGGAATGATCAACTTCCGCCTTTTGGGGACGATATTTTTCAACAGTTTTATTGGTTATCTGACGAATCAAAATCGAGAAAACGTATTCAGAAAGATTAATCTATCATCATGATACCATTTTTAGATTGCTTTTGGCAAACGAATCCATCTGTAAACAACCAGTTTTTTATTATCTTTGATTTACGACTTCATCCATTCAAACATGAGTTTTTTTGTGAAACGAATAATATCAACCCTTACAGCGGTTCTATTTTTTCTTACCCTTTTCACTGTCAACGATATCCAGGCTCAATTTTCAATCGAAACAACGGGTATCATCAGTTCTGAAAGCAACACTCCTTTTTGGTTTGATTCCAACAGGAACGGAATCTATTCGAGGGAAGGGAGCCAGTTTCTAACGAGGCTTCAATACCACAATTTATTCGATGAATGGGAAGACATTGACATTCTGTATGGAGCCAGTCTGATCGCAAGACCTGGAGATCAGTCCACAGTTTCACTAAATCAGGGATATGTTAAAATTCAGGGATACGGTTTGGAATTAGCCGGTGGAAGGTTTGTTGATCCCTCCCCACTTTATGATCATCCTTTGGGAATGGGCTCTCTTGGAATCAGCACGAACGCCACTCCAATACCAAAATTAAAATTTGGCTTAATTGATTGGACACCAATACCTTTCACAAATAACTTTATTCATATTCAAGGGTTTATTTCCCATGGATGGCTGGGAAGTGAACGATATGTAAATGATGTACTTCTTCACGAAAAAGCCGGGTATGTTAAATTCGGGGGCGATCATGTTTTAAATATTTATGGAGGACTCGCTCATTATGTTTTGTGGGGGGGCAATAGTCCGGATCCAAGTGTTGGTGATATCCCAAGTGGCTTTTCTGATTTTATTGACATCTTCTTTGCTCAAAGCGGAGATGAAGCCACTCCGGGACAGGATCAGGCATATGTTTTGGGAAATCAACTTGGAACGTGGGCATTCGGTTCTTTGATTGAACTTCCGGAAACGAATATAAACATTTATCTACAGGCTCCTATTGAAACAAAGTATGATCTGAAATTCAAGAATATGAATGATATTCTGACCGGAATTTCTGTCGATTTTGATGAAGATTTCAATTTCCCCATTGACAACTTTGTGTATGAATATCTTTACACAAAAAATCAGGGTGGCGAGAGAAGGTTAAATCCTGATGCAGATCCCAGTGTTGACCTCTATCGCGGCAATCAGAATTACTATAATCATGGAATTTATAAAACCGGATGGGCCTATCAATTCCGTATGATTGGCAATCCATTATTTAAACTGAATGAAGAAAATCTGGGAATTCTCAACAACCGGATTGTAGCGCATCATATCGGTGTTGAATCTGATTTTGAGGCATTTGATCTGTTTGGAAAAGTTACGTACAGCAGAAATTATGGCAAGCGCTGTGATAACCGGGTTCCTAATTTAGGCGAGCAAGAGTTGTTCGGAATTCGTTGCGAAAATACAGTAGATACTCTTCCCGGACGAGTGCTGGAGCAATGGTCCATCCTGGCAGGTGCGGAATTTCCTTTACCGATAATTCCAAATGAGAATATTTCACTCAGAATAGAAGCTGCCTTGGATAACGGACGGCTTTTTGGAGATCAGTTTGGAGTATTAACCAGCATCATCTGGTCCAATTAGACCTGCATGTTTGAAAATTTTTTGCAGATAGATGAAAATAAACAAAGGTAATTCAGAACATTACAAATGGGGAAATTCCTGTGATGGCTGGCATTTTGTAAAAAACGATCGGCTTAGCATCATTCAGGAATTAATGCCTCCGGGTTCAGAAGAAACAGAGCATTATCATCAAGAAGCTGAACAATTTTTCTATGTTCTTGATGGCATCCTGACTATTGAAATGGATGAAAAAGTATTCTCAGTTAAAACCAATGAAGGTCTTCATGTGTTGCCAAATGTATTACATCAGGTTAAAAACACTTCAAAGAAATCAGTAGAATTTTTAGTTATTTCGGTTCCGCCAAGTCACGGTGATCGCATCATAACTGAAAAATAAATTAGTGATAAAGCGACCGGAAATAATCGCGATACACCATTTCATCATCCGGAAAAACCTTGCTGAAATCATCCATTTGAACAGAACCGTGCTGCATTCTTCGCTTTGGAAATACCGGCATCTCCAGGCCCGTTGCAGCTTTTATTCCTCTCTGAACAATTTCTCCTTTTAAGGCATAAAGCTCCTCATGCTTCCAATCTGTAAGTTGGATAAATGGAATTCCTTCTGAAACCTCAATAACATTTGGAAGCGAATACGGACTGAAACCTTCAAAACCGAAATGCGAAGCCGTTGCATACGTCCGGACACTACCTCGGCTTTGTCCGCCACTGTAGGTTAACGAATGTTTAATTTTGTCGACTCCCCACCCTTCATGATAAAGCAGTGGATTGTTGAGAACACTCCGAATGGTCAATTCCGGGTTATCTTCAATCGGGTAGGCTTTCAGATTTTCATCTCCCCCATCGCCATCAACCAGATATTTCCAGTCAGGATATTTCTCCCGGATTTTTTTGCAAAGCGTTAGTGCTGTTGTCGCAGCTTCAACATCACGCTGTTTATAGTCTTCAATCACCCGAATTGTCTCCTTGTAATCAAGGTCGGTGACCTCTCCTTCAATAACTTCAAGGAACATGCTTAAATCCAGCGAATCCAAAAACTCGTAAGCTTGGGATGCATCCGGGCCATGATTAATCGAAAGTGTAAAAGCTTTCAATCGTGCGGGTGACTCTCCCCTTTTTAGCAATAAATCATAAAGAGTCAGGAAAACGGAACCACTATCAATTCCGCCGGAAAACAGCACACCAATCGGTTCTTCCTTAGGGATTGAATCCAGCCATTTTTCACATTCATGAGCCATTGCGCTGACATAGGCTTCTCCGATTTTGTCCAAATTCCCGGAAAGCTGATTTCTCTTCGGTGTAAAATATCGTTTGTAATCAGGATTCGGATCCGGGCAGCCAATCACATCAAGTTTGGTAACATAATGGGCGGGAACCATTCGCGTATAATCTGGCTTAAATTGATGATGAAGATCAAGCTCTTTCAGGTAGTTGTAAATATCATCTATTCTTTCGGCAACAACCAACAGTGGCCCATCCACTTGTTTAGCCATGAAATATCGCATTGGACGACCAATTGAACGAGCCATTCGAACCTGCTGATCCCGCTTGGTAACAATTGCGAAACTCCCGTCAATTTTTCTTACTTCATCCGGGTTTCCTCCTGCTACAATTTCTTCTGCCTCTTCATGAGACATGTTGAAGATTTGGTTTTTTTCGGGATCAATGAGATTGGCAAAATCGTGAAGCTTTTGAATAACTTTCGGCATGATTTCAAAAAAATAGGGTTTCTATTTACATCTCAAAAAGATACAAAAACTGCACTTTATTATGAGAAGTAAATAAGAAACCCTGTCAAATTTTGAATTTATAGATACTCTTTAATCAAGTCCCAAAATTTTCTTATTCAGTTCGGTATCACCACCGCCGCCTGCAAAGTCATCAAATGCTTTTTCGGTCACCTGGATGATATAATCGCTGATCAATTTTGCACCTTCACGTGCGCCCTGTTCAGGGTGTTTGATACAGCATTCCCATTCCAAAACTGCCCAGCAATCCACATCATATTGTGATAGTTTTGTGAAAATGCTTCTGAAATCAACCTGGCCATCTCCGATAGAACGAAATCGTCCGGGACGGTCAATCCAGCTTTGATATCCTCCATATACGCCGGCTCTTCCGGTTGGATTGAACTCGGCGTCTTTCACATGGAAAGCTTCAATATAGTCATGATAAATATCGATAAACTCTAAGTAATCGAGCTGCTGAAGAACAAAATGACTCGGATCGTAAAGAATCCTTGCCCGGCGATGATTATCCGTAGCTTCAAGGAATTTTTCATAAGTAATTCCATCATGAAGGTCTTCACCCGGATGAAGCTCATAACAGACATCAACTCCATTTTCGTCAAATTCATCCAGAACAGGTTTCCACATTTTTGCGAGTGCTTCAAATCCATCTTCAACAAGCCCTGCAGGACGCTGAGGCCACGGATAAACCGTATGCCACATCAAAGCTCCGGAAAAGGTGATATGCGCATCCAGCCCTAAATTTTTGCTGGCTTTTGCTGTATACTTGAGTTGCTCAACCGCCCATTTTTGACGCTCCTTTGGTTTGCCGTGCAGCTCTTGTGGAGCAAATGCATCAAACATAGTGTCGTAAGCGGGATGAACAGCCACCAACTGACCAATCAGGTGGGAAGCCAATTCAGTAATTACAACACCTGTTTCCTCGATTTTACCTTTGTATTCATCGGCAAAGGTTTTGCTTTCAGCAAGCTTTTTAACATCAATCAGACCAGTTTCCCAGGTTGGGATTTGAACGCCTTTATAACCTAAATCGGCAGCCCATTTACAAATTGACTCAAGATCATTAAACGGAGGTTCATCTCCGGCAAATTGTGCTAAAAATATGGCGGGTCCTTTTATTGTTTTCATACTTTAAACGGTGTCCATTTAGTTTCAGATTTACTTGACTCGATCATTGTATCCACAAAAACCATTCCCCGAATGCCATCAACAACATCAGGAAAATCATAGTTGTCTGCCGACTTAAATTCCCCAGACTGATGATCGGTTACAGCCTTGTGGAAGGCTACATAAATATTGGCAAAAGCTTCCAGGTATCCTTCCGGATGACCGGCGGGGGTTCTTGTATTAGCCTTCGCAAGATCCGACACATATCCTGTCCCCGTTCTGATTATTTGAGCTGGTCCGTCTAGAGGTTTAAACAAAAGAGTATTTTGATCACTTTGTTTCCATTCCAGTCCTGCTTTTTCACCATATACACGAACCTTGATATCGTTTTCCTCTCCGGCTGCAATCTGGCTGACCATCAAAACGCCGGAAACGCCATCTTCAAATTTTAAAAGAGCGGCGGCATCGTCATCCAATTGTCTTCCGGGAACCTTGGTATTTAAATCTGCACAGATATTAGTAATTTTAAGTCCGGTTACATACTCCGCGAGATTAGCTGCATGAGTACCAATATCTCCAATTGATCCGCCGGCTCCAGAGCGTGAGGGATCCGTTCGCCAGGACGCTTGTTTATCACCATCTTCTTCGAGCGGCAGACTAAGCCAGCCCTGCGGATATTCCACATAAACTTTACGAAGCTTTCCAAGTTTTCCATTTCTTACATACTCTTTGGCTTCTTTTACCATCGGGTAACCCGTATAGGTATGCGTCAGTGCAAGAACGCGGCCTGTCTCATCAACAATTCCCTTAAGATCTTTTGCCTCCTGACTATTAAAGGTGATCGGCTTGTCCATTATTACATGAAAGCCATTTTCGAGGGCGAGTTTCGCTGGATCAAAATGCACATGATTTGGAGTCACGATGGATACAACATCAATGCGTTCCTCTTCAGGTAGTTCGCTCTCTTTTTCGATCATTTCTTTATAGGAGCCATAAACCCGGCTGGGATCAAGCCCTAAAGCTTCACCTGTTTTTTTTGATTTCTCCGGGCTGCTACTAAAAGCTCCCGCAACCAGTGAGAATTTACTATCCAATGCAGCAGCTTTTCTGTGTACTTCTCCAATAAAGGCATCGAGGCTGCCACCAACCATTCCATACTTTAATTTTTTGCTCATTGTTATGATATATAACTTTAGTTTTTTTGTAGTGTTTATGAAATAACGAAGTTTTCAAAAATCTGCAAACGTTTCTCATCCTTTTACTTGCACTTATCATACATAAAATTCATATTCAGCAGGTTATTAACAAATGAATAAATCTTTAAAAGTCAGTTCATGAAAAAATTCGTCAAAGCCAGATTGAGTGCAATGATGTTCCTCCAGTTTTTCATTTGGGGAGCCTGGTATACTGCTATTGCCGTTTATATGTCGAATTTTGGAATGGAAGATTTAACACACTGGCCCTTTACGGTTAATCCGATAGCAGCCATTTGTGCACCCTTTTTTGTTGGATTGATTGCCGACCGATATTTCGCAACAGAGAAAGTTTTAGGTACGCTGCATATCCTCGGAGGAATCATCATGGGATTGACTCCTCAAGCTGTTGACAATCCTGTTGTTTTTATCCTGATGCTCCTTGCGTATAATCTTTGTTATATGCCCACCATGAGTCTGGCAAATACGTTGTCTTTCCATAACATTAACGATCAGGAAAAAGAATTTCCGGTGATTCGGGTTTTTGGAACAATCGGCTGGATTGTAGCGGGACTCACTGTAAGTTTTGGACTGGTAAGTTTTGTGGCCGAAGGAGTCACTCCCGAAGGAACTGCATTACCGCTTTATTTAACTGCAATTGCCAGTATTATTTTAGGACTCTATAGCTTCACACTTCCCCACACTCCTCCTCCTGCCAAAGGAGATTCCGTATCGGCAAGGAGCATTCTTGGAATTGATGCACTGAAAAAACTGGGCAGTAAATCGTTTTACATTTTTTTGGCCAGCTCTATGCTGATAAGCATCCCGCTTGCCGCTTATTACAATTTTACACAATTATATCTTGGAAATGCAGGTTTCCAGAATATCGCAGCAACACAAACAATCGGTCAGGCTTCGGAAGTTGTCTTTATGCTTCTGATTCCGTTTTTCTTCGTTCGCTTGGGTGTAAAATGGATGCTTGGTGTGGGAATGCTTGCCTGGGGGCTTCGTTACGCTTTGTTTGCTCTTGGAGCTCCGGAAGTCACCACCTGGATGATTCTCGGGGGAATTGCCTTACACGGAATTTGTTATGACTTCTTTTTCGTAACCGGCCAGATCTATGTTGACATCAAATCGTTTGAAAGAATTCGCGGTCAGGCTCAGGGACTAATCGTTCTGATTACATACGGTGTAGGTATGCTGATTGGCGCTCAGGTTGCAGGATATGTCTTCAACCTATTCCTTGGAGATCAGTCAGCTCTGAGTCTGGATCAGTGGTACAACTTCTGGTGGGTTCCTGCCGGCTTTGCCATTGTCATTTTTATTATTTTCATTTTCTTATTTGATGACAGGGAAGCCGAGAAACAAGTTTCAAAAGATCAGGTGAGTTCAATTTAGCATACAGCCAAACCTCACAGATCTATCTAAATTTCCTTTTGATTTATTTTTATATCCGGATCCATCAAATAAGTTCTAAGCGTTCCGTCTTTTAATCTTTCAACTACACGGAAACCACGGTATTCGGTTCCCCAACTGCCGCCAAAATGTCCGTCGAACATGTACGGAATGTTGTTGTTACTGATTTTGATATCGTCCTGATCGTGATCATGTCCATTGAAAACAGCTATGACATTTGAATAACCAGCAAGCAAATCATGAAATTCCGGACAGTCCACACCATGCTCAGTCCAGTTATTCGGTGTAATATGAAGGAAAATGTAAATTTCCGACGCTGATTTATACGTCTTTAAAGAATCCTGAAACCAATCTAAATCAGGACAAAGATACTCCCCCATTTCATTGGATGTTGTTCCAAGTAAAATCACCCGATCTTCATAAGTTACCGCATGGTTTTGAGGATAACTCCACATCTTTTCCCAGGCTCCTGATGTAACCATATCGTGATTTCCTTTCGTTACATAAAATGGCAGGTTCGTTTTTGATAAAGCCTCAAATGCCGGTTTTAAATGTTGAGGTTCATCATGAATAATATCACCATTGTAAACCACAAACTCCGAAGGAAATGAATCGTGATAGGCATTTATTTTTTCAACAATTGTAGAAAAGTAATCCTCATAATCCGTTTCGGGTTGTCCGTAATGTCCGTCTGAAGCAACTAAGAATCGAAAGTCTACATCCTTATCATCAAGAGTAAAAAAAGTTCGGAACAGTTGGCCGTTCGCAATTAGAAATCCGCCTATTCCTATCCGTTTAATAAATTCTCTTCTTTTCATATAAAAATATTTTGGAACTGTTTAAAAGACACTTTTTTTATGATCGCAATGTACAAAGTCTGAAATAACAACCCGCGGTTGTAGAACTCATTTAACAATTTCTTTACGTCTAACGCAGAACATAACAATTCAATTTATTGGTTGCCTGGATATTTAGACCTGTCCATTTGGAAGAGTTATGATGTCGAAAAATTTAAACAGTTTTTTAAAATTAAATTGATCCCAGCATTTCATTGCCTTCTCATTTTTCCCTATTATTTTAGAATAGAAGCTGATTTACAGCATATAAAAATGCTTGATTTAAAGTTTGTAATTATCAATTCTACCATATTTTCTTATGAAAAATCTCAAAAAAAATAATTTCACTTTTTTTAAAACACTCTTCTTTTTTTCATTGATGCTTCTTCCCCTTTCTCTCTTTTCTCAGTCAATTCCGGGATCGGAAGTTTCAGGGAGCTGGAATATTACGGTGCAAACTGAAAATGGAGAGAGACCTTCCTGGCTCTATATAAAACCATCGGGAACAAATGCGCTTGTTGGAGAATTTGTCGGAATTGATGGCAGCGCCCGCCCCGTTTCTGAAGTTAAATTTTCAGAAAGCACAGGAGTTTTCAGTTTCACCATTCCGCCTCAGTGGATTCAAACGGATTCCGATATGCATATGGAGTTTACTCATTCCAATGAAAAACTCACAGGTACAACATCTTACGGTTCAACCACACTAAACTGGACAGCCGTGCGGGCTCCGGAATTAAAACGTGATCATAAGCCAGAATGGGGCGAACCTGTAAATCTTCTTGACCAAAATCTGTCCCAATGGATTTTGGCTGCTAACAATCAGTTCAGTATGGAAAATGGTGTATTGGTGAATAAGCAGACCGGTGGACATCTGATTACGAAGGACAAGTTCAATGATTTCAAAATTTCCCTGGAATTCAACATTCCGGAAGGAAGTAACAGTGGCTTATACCTTCGCGGGCGATACGAAGTACAAATCATGGATTCGTATGAAATGAAGGCTTCTTCAACTACAACCGGTGGAGTGTATGGCTTCATCGATCCGATCAAAAATGCAATGAAGCCTTCCGGTGAATGGCAAAAATTGGACGTCACACTTACCGGCCGATTGGTTACAGTAGTCCTTAATGGAGAGGAAATCATTTGTAACCGCCCCATTCCAGGAACAACCGGCGGAGCTTTGGACAGTAAAGAAGCCGAACCGGGCCCGATTATGCTTCAGGGAGATCATGGACCCGTTTCATTCAGAAATATCACCCTTACTCCTGCAAAAAGTATGTAAACTCTTTTTTACGCTAACAAACCTGCAAAAACAGAAAATCCCTCTATTTATAGTAGAGGGATTTTTTTATCTAAAGTTACTTTTTCAAGAATTGATTTCGCTCAGCAGTTCCACCCCATTCTTAAAGAGAGTTTATTTTGAAGAATCTCAAAATCCCATCATTTTCTGCTGTGATTAATACCTTTGAATTACCAATACGAATCATTTCTGCTCTTCGGATTTGACCGTTCAAAAACCAATCAGCTTCCCTGTTGGGGATGTGATCTAAATTGCCATTTCCATCATTAAACAAAATGCTTCCATAGCCGGCATCATAACGCCCCCGCTGGATGTTGGCGTTCAGAAAATTTCCCACAGAAATAACATCCTCAGAACCATCGCTATTTAAGTCATGAATGAAGAAATCATAAACCGGGGAAAACTGAACTTCAATAGGTAAAGCTTTTTTGATAAAGCCATTTTCATTATTCATGAACACAACAGAGTGTAATTCTTCTGCTTCATATTGAATGGATTGATTCAAAAGATCTTGATCAAGGACATCATACAAATCAGCTTCGGCAAAAGCCTGGTATCCCTCAAATCGCTCCCTGATATAGGGTAGTTGTTCTTCAAGCTCATCCTTTGTGGCAAAGAGTCGTTCTCTCCCATTTTTATCAACGTATGTAACTATCTGCTCTATGATTCCATTGTTATCATAATCATTCACGTACATTCGCAAGGGTTTGTCGGACGATGCTTTAAACTTGGAATTCAAACCAAGATTCCCAGCCAGTATATCCGGCCAGCCATCGTGATTCAAATCTCTAACAACAACCGTATTCCAAAGACCGGAAGAACCACGAAGCTCCTGAATTCTTTTGTCCTGATCACCGAATACAATTTTAATGGATTCCCATTCTGAGGAAATAACCAAATCGGGTTTTCCATCCAAATCCATATCAGACCATACAGCTCCGGTAACAAGCCCTAAATCTGAAAATTGCTTTCCAAACTCGGTAGTATCAATTCTAAAAAAACCCTCTCCCCGGTTGATTAAAAGATAACTTTCCGGGCGATGACCGTAATTCCAGGGAACCGCTCTGGCTCCAATAAAAAGATCTGGCAATCCATCCTGATTGACATCACTAACCGCAGCTACAGAGCCTGTGATATATAAATCCGGTAGCCGTTCATTATCCCGAATAAAATTTCCTTTGCCGTCATTTAAATACAGTCGTGGCGGCATATATTCTGAACTGCCGGAGTATTCATTTCCTCCACTCACAACAAGTAAATCGGTGTGTCCGTCACCGGTAAAATCAGCGAATTTCGCATCAACATCTTCCTGTATAAAATCTTCCTCAAAAGCCGAAATATTCTTCTGTTGAAAAGTGCCGTTATCTTGTTGGATATAAAGTGAAGCTGGCTGACGTTTGGCACCACCCGCAAAAAAATCGTCTAATCCATCCCCGTTCACATCAGCAACAGCAATCGCCGGACCTTCCCGGGAAACCATATGAGGAATGAGTGTCTCCCGGTTAAATTCAATAAAATCATTTTCCTCATGTTTATAGGAGATGTTTAGCTGTTCAGTAATTTCTTCAAAAAATGCTTGTCCTTGATCGCTCTCAGAAACTGAACCTTCTTGATATATTTCTGAAGCGTTTGCGTAATCGATTTCCAATGTTTGATTGGTGGAAATATTTTGAAGAACCTGACTTTTTCCATCTGGCCATTCAACAATCATTTCGGAGATTGTTTGGAGGGAATCCAAACCAAAATGAAGAATGGGCTCGACTGAAGATTGAAATCCCCTGACCGGATAGAGTTCTCGAATCAAAACACCTCTTTCAGCTTCTCTGTGTATGGAAACTTTTGTCCCGATTCCATATCGGTTTTTTTGCGGGCCATTCAGTTTAACTTTTAAGAAACGACTGGATTTTTCGCCTAACTCGCGTGATCTGTTCCGATAAACAGATGCCGGTTGATTTACATTGTTCGTGACCAAATCGAGAGCCCCGTCATTATCCAAATCTGCAAAAACCGCACCGCTCGAAAATGTATTCTGATTTAGTCCCCACGATTCGGAGACATCCTCAAATACCAGCGACCCGTTATTGCTATACATATAATTTGGGATTTTCACAGCAGGCGCACGCTCAGCAAGCCGTACATCGTCTTCGCTTAGTTCTCCCGCCAGTTTTTCCTGAATGTCATCCTGAGTGATATAGGTTATATAATCCAGATCATTGGTGCGCCCGTAAATACCATTGGAGATAAACAAGTCGTTAAATCCATTGTTGTCAAAATCGGCTCCCAAAGCTGCCCAGCTCCAATCGGTAGCATATACACCCGCCAACATCCCAATCTCACTGAATTTTCCTGCACCACGGTTCAATTGCAGTGTATTTCTGGTGAATTGATATTTATAGCCGTAAGATAGTTTGGTGTTAAATATTTCAAGAGGATCTTCTGCCGCTGATGCTTTTAATTTTTCATAATCTTCAGGAAGCATATCCAGGGAAATAATATCAACTAGCCCGTCATTATTGAAATCAACAAGATCATTTCCCATAGATGAATAACTTGTATGGCGGATCATCTCTCCAAGGGATTCCGTAAAAGTGCCGTCTTGATTATTGATATAGAGATAATCATCTTCATGAAAATCATTTCCGATATAAATATCCGGCCATCCGTCCTGATTTAGATCTGATATTCCAATTCCCAAGCCATATCCGAGTGCAGAATTATAAATTCCGCTTTTTTCTGTTACGTCTGTAAATGTATGATCATCATTTCTCATGAGACGGTCGCCGGCAAACGGATGAGATTCTTCCCGCAACGTGGAATAATTAAATGTACCCAGTGAATGAACCGAATGATTCATCATGTACATATCCAGATCGCCGTCTAAATCGTAATCAAAGAAAGCCGCTTGTGTTGCAAGGCCCTGAAGGTCTAAACCGTATTCAGCGGCCCGTTCTTCAAATTGCGGAACACCTTCTTCATTATTCCCAAGATTGATAAATAGTTCACTGTGGCCATCAAAATTTAAAATTCCGCCCACATTGGAAACGTAGATATCCAATCGTCCATCATTGTTGATATCCACAAATGTAACGCCCGTGGTCCACCAGTTTCTTTGTGTTTGAAAGGCTTGTTCGGTGACATCCCGAAATGTAAAATTACCCTCATTTAGATAGAGAATATTTTTGCCCTGATTAGATGCAAAAAACAGATCCGGGAAACCATTCCCATTTAAATCGCCGGCAGCAAGTCCCGCTCCATCATAGAAGTAGAGGTAATTGAAAATATTCAATTCTGTGGAAGGCGTTAGCTGATTCACAAAATCTATTCCTGTATTTTCGGAATCAAGAAGTTCAAACTTTTTATCGGTTTTCCTCCCGCAAGAGTTGATGAACAAGAACAAGGCAGTAACGAATAAAAATAGAGAAAGTACTCTTTTCATAGGAAAACTTGGAATAGAAAAAGGCTATGTATAAAAATACATAGCCTTTTTAATAATCGACACTAAATAGGATTAATATCCGCTGTTTTGAACAAGATTTGGATTGGTGTCAAGTGCTCGCTGAGGTATCGGGAAAAGCACTCTGTAACCTTCGGACGCGGGTTTTTCTTCCCACTCATTAGTATAGGCTCCGAATCGTACCAGATCCTGGCGTCTCCATCCTTCCCAGTAAAGTTCACGACCACGTTCATCCAGAATGGTTTGTTCATCCAGGTTACTGAGTTGTGATGCACCTCTCTGTTCACGAAGGTCATTAATAATGGAAAGAGCCTGACCTGTTTCGCCTTTTCGGAAATGGGCTTCTGCTTTCATAAGCAAGGCATCTCCATATCTGAACAGAACGAAATCAGTTGCTGGTCGTTCGGGATTCTCATAATAAATCAAGTATTTGATTACACGAATTCCCATTCGCTCATTGGAATAGAAGAGATCAACCTCAGGAGTAAACACCAGTGGATTTCCACCACGATCATTCAGCGGTTCGCCCGGATTATCTATACTTCCGTCAAAACTGCCATACTGCTGTCCTTCGAGAAATCCAGCCAATACTCCGTTTTGAGACATTCCAGGGATGTACTGCCCTTTCCTCACATCACTGTCCTCAAATTTATTATAAAAGCTTCCCAAGGTAGTAAAACCATTACAGCAACCGCTTGGGCTATTATTATAGTGCAGCGTCATATAGAAGTGATTGAATGAACTTCCGCCACCTTCTTCTTCCGGAATTACAAAAATCAATTCGTTAGAAAGGTTTGTATTATTCCAATGGAAATTGTCAAAATAGCTGGTTAATTCTGTATACGGATTATCAATAATGTTCTGTGTTCTTGAAATTACTTCATCCATATCTCCATTCTCAAATGTGTAAGGGCCAGCTGAAGGGTTTTCTGCATCTGAACCGAGGTAGACTGCTTTATTGAGATACAAGCGGGCCATCAAAAAGTCCACTGATTCTTGTGAAGCCTGCCCGGCATCTGCACCGGATGATAGATTTGGCAGGGCATCTCTGGCTGCAGTTAAATCATCTATAATAAATTCAAATGCTTCGCTTCTGGAATAAACCGAAGGTATATCATCTGCGGCGGCATCTGGTTCACGAAATGGCACCTGACCATAAAAATCCATGATGTAATACATGAAATAGGCTCGCAGGAACCGGGCTTCGGCCACTTCTTGTGCGGATGCACTCGAAGCTTCAATGACCTGGGTAGCTCTATAGACACCGGAATTCAGTTGATTCCAGGCATTCAAAAGTTGACCGTGAGATGGATCCCATGTATGTGCATGAAGCTGTCTCCAAACCCCGAAATCACTCCAGTCAGTTCCGCGGGTTGGGCCCATCATCTCGTCTGATGTGTGCTCCATGAGGGCAAATGTTTCTCCGGCACCACGAAGGTTATTCAATTGAGAATAAACTCCGACAAGAGCAGAAGTTGGATTATCAATCGGTGCTGCTCCTCCGTCAACTGACTCTTCTCCAATACCGTCTTCAACAGTGTCTGTTAAATCCGTACAACCTGCCATCACGAGTAGCATCGCTGAAAGCAAGTATACTATATATTTGATTTTGTTAAACATTCTAAATCTCCTTTTCAATTTATTTAAAAGTCCAGCCTTACATTAAAGCTCACAGTTCTCGGCCTTGGGTAGGTGGTATAATCAATACCTGCCGAAGGAACTCCGTTTATAGCTTTATTTGTATCTACCTCGGGATCAAAACCGGTGTAATCTGTAATGACGAACAAATTTTGGCCGGTAACACTCAATCGAAGTCCACGAAGAGCATTTCCCAAACCAATCATTTCGGGATCTACATTATAACCAAGAGTTAGGTTGGCAAGTCGGAGATAATCTCCATCTTCCAGGAATCGTGTAGACGCTTCCCCAAAGTTGTTGGCTGATTCATCGCTGTTAGCAATATCTTTTGTAACATTCCTTCCATTCCTCAAATTACCTTTAAGGAAAATGGCATTCGCTGTATTGTTATAAACTTTGAATCCAAATGATCCTGTAAGGAATGCACTGAGATCCCATCGTCCCATATTGAATGTGTTTGTCAGGCCCAGGGTCATATCCGGAAGAGCATCACCTACAAAGCTTAACTGCTCGTTATTTCCATATATTCCCAGACCGTTTTCATCAAACCCTTCAAATTCTCTCATATAGAATGAGAAAAGTGGCTGGCCTTCTGCAATTCGCTGGGCATATGCACCTGTAAGTCCCTGTCCGTGAATCTGGCCTGTGTTAACAAATGTGCTAAGATTCTGAACTTCGTTTTTCAGGAAACTCATGTTGTAATCAATCTGCCATGTGAAGTTCGCTTTGTCAATAGCATAGGCATTGACTGAAAATTCCCATCCTTCGTTTAAAACGGTTCCGTCCAGATTTACCCATTGGTAATCAACAGCGGCCGGTTGTGCATAATCCTGACGGATGATCAAATTTTCCGTTTGCTTATTGAAGTAATCAATAGATCCGCCAAAACGCCCCTGGAATATTTCGAAATCCACTCCCACACTTAATTGTGCAGTTTCTTCCCACTGGATATCAGGATTTGGATTATTTACCTGGGTAATGGAACCATCGTTATTCGCTTCAAAAATAGCCAGTGATACCCGGCCCGGAAATTCCTGATTACCGGTAATTCCGTAACCAACTCTCAGTTTTAAATCACTGAAGGTATCTGACAATGGCTCAAAGAATTCTTCACTTGAAATTCTCCATGCACCTGAAAGTGAAGGAAAGACTCCATATTTATTATTTTTCCCAAATTTTGTAGAGCCATCAACCCGGAGGTTTGCCGTTAACATATACCTGTCGTCATAGTTATAACCAACACGACCAAAATAAGACTGAAGTTCTTCTACACTTCTGAATGATGAAGCTTGGAATGCTTTGTTGCTTCCGTCATTATTAACACCGTCTACATTATCAACAAAAGGGATTTCTTCAGTGGTAAAATATTCCGCCTGAAGCCAATCTCCTCTTCGTTCAAATCGCTGATATGAAAAACCGGCTAAGGCTTCCACATTTCCACCTAACATGGGGCGATTTAAGTTTAATGTATGCTCAATCAGTTGGGTGTTTACATATAAGTTGTCAATGACAGCTCGCCCATCCGATTCCTGAATAGCGGGAAAAGCCAGTTGTGGACTCACACCAATTCTTCTGACAGCATCAGAATTTTCATATCCAAAATTCAATTTATAAGCCAGCCAATCGGTCAGGTTAACTGTTGCTGCAAGGTTCGCTAAAATCTGGCTTGTTTCAGATTTATTGTCGATATACTCGAGCATAGCAACAGGGTTTCGGAAATCGGATGACTGGAAATACGTTCCGTCAGAATTGTAAACCGGTCGGGTTGGATTCGCTTGCAATGCAGCACCAATCAGGTTTCCTTCAAAACCAACATCTGTTCCAACAGGTGCATACACATCATTTAAACGAGTACCGGTTAAATTCATGTCCAACACGATAACATCATCCAGAAATCTCTGGGTAGCATTTACTCGTGCGGTGAGCCGCTCTTGTGCAGCACTCTCAACAATACTTTGCTGATCTGCATAACCAAGAGATAATCGGTAAGATCCCGTTTCAGTACCGTTTCCGTATCCCATATAATAATCCTGAGAGACTCCGGTTCTGAAAATTTCATCCTGCCAGTCAGTGGCGCCTCCAAACTCTACCACTGCCGGATCGGCACCGGATCTTTCGGCTGCACTTACATATTCATCGGCACTTAACAAATCCAGTTTCTTGCGGACTGAACTAATACTTGTTGTTGAAGAAACTGTTAACGTAGGTTCTCCGGCAGCAGCTGTTTTTGTGGTAATCAGAACAACGCCGTTGGCGCCCCTGGCTCCATAAATTGCTGCGGCAGAAGCATCTTTAAGAATACTGATGCTCTCAATATCATTAGGATTAAGAAAACTAAGAGGGTTTCTTGCTGACTGTCCACCCGCTCCAATATTAGTTCCGCCAGGAGTGGTTTCTCCACCGCCCAAAGGAACACCATCCACCACAAAAAGTGGTTGGTTACCACTTCGAACCGAAGAAGTACCTCGTATTCGGATCGAAGAACCTGCGCCAGGTTCACCACTGGCTGTGGTTATTTGTACCCCTGCTGTTCGTCCCTGTAGTAACTGTTCGGGTGTGGAAATGACGCCTTGGTTAAAATCGGCTTCACTAATCGAAACGACTGAGCCTGTAGCTTCTCTTTGTCGCTGAGAACCATATCCTACCACAACAATATCATCGAGAGTTGCAATATCTGGTTCTAACTGCACATTGACTTCTGTTCTTCCATCAATAGTTACTTCCTGAGTAACATACCCAATAAATGAGAATGTCAATGTATTTAGATTTTCTGGAACTCTAAGACTGAAGGTTCCATCAATTCCCGATGTAGTACCTATCGTTGAACCGGTTTCTTCTTCAGAATTTAATACTATTATACTGGCTCCCGGTAAAGGGGAACCATCCGTAGCATCCGTAATCGTACCTGTAACTTCTACCCTATTCTGTGCTGAAAGTGAGCTTAAACCGAACCCAAATAAGAATGCCAATACTAAAATGACATGGAAAGCATTTTTTAGTACTTGACGAATTTTGAGATCAGAAGCTGTTTGATTCAGCTTTTCAGAAATGATAAAAGTATTTAAATGTAGCTTTATACCATTCATATCTGATTATTTATGTTTTGATTGAGAAACTCTTCTATAAGATGGAATGCCTATAAAAGTTGAATAGCTTCGCTAATATAAAAAAAGCGCTTTCATAAGTAAAAATTAATCAATCTCTAATATTCTCCATTTAAAGAGTCTAAGAGCCAAAAATCTTAATTATTTACAGTCTTCTATTATTTCTCCTGTTTGATGGAATCCAGTCATGGAAAAAGGTAAAGATCTACATATTGAAGTCCTCATTATCTACATTATATTCAACTACTTAAAACCTTCAATCCATAACTGACCATCTATTATTTAAGAAAGGCCTTTGCCTGAAATGAACTCTTGAGAAGAAATAGTATTAATTGTTAGGATTGCAACAATGGGCAGATCAGGGCACTAAAAAATTAAGTCGGAAAAAAATTTCTTTAAGTTCGAATTTTTTTTGAGAGCAGAATATATTCAACTATTCTAAAGTTCTGGTCAGGAATGGGTTAACTTTTCTTTTCTCTCTTTCCACAGAATTGAAATGATGAGGGCGATTGGCCCAACAATAAAAAGAGCATAAAAAGGTGCGTAAACCGCTTCACCCAATCGAAAAAAGAATTCTGCAAATGCAATAAGAAATGCTACGATGTTTTGGCCGGTTTTTGATTTTAATGTTGTTTTTGGATCCGTAATCATAAACAAAACAAAAAGCTGATACATAGGCCCTGTTAGCGGTGCTATCTCCGCAAGAAAAGCATCACCTGTGATCATACTTCGAAGCCAGCCGAAAAAGATAAACGACAGGACATACGTAATACAGATATTTGCCAGATTTACTCTTGAAATAACAAGTAATCCAACAATCCAGATCACTAACATAGCCCACATATTATTCCCCCATTGAATACTCAGAACCGCCATACTGTCGGAAGCAATGAGAAGCATAACAACAATGCCAAAATTGGTTGGATTCCAAATATGTGTGCCGCGAAACCGAAATACATATTTGGAAGCGATAGAGATAGCCGCACATAAAGCAAACGGCCATAAGAATGGAGAACGAACAAGAATTCCGGCACTGTTACCGGAAATGTAGGCACTTGAAAGGTTACGCCACTCTCCCACCACTAT
Organism: Rhodohalobacter sp. 614A; assembly: GCF_021462415.1. NCBI lineage: Bacteria > Pseudomonadati > Balneolota > Balneolia > Balneolales > Balneolaceae > Rhodohalobacter > Rhodohalobacter sp. 614A. The sequence continues at coordinate 861,831 of NZ_JAKEDS010000002.1, read as the reverse complement.
TTTATGAAGAACGGATTCTGTGGCCATCGCAGCTATAAGAGCAACAGCAAATTTTTCCCATCCATCCAGAACACCAAACGAAATATGCGCAGCAACAACAATGGCTGAAATTAAGATGGGCCCGATGTAACCAGGAGGCAGTCTAAATTTTTTTACAGCCTGCAAAGGCTGTGATGCTTGAACGGTACTCAATTTTCTTCCGATAGTTCTTCTATGAGATGTTTCTGATTTATTACGGGATTGTCGATCACCTGAACAATTCCTGATGGCCATCGAATCTCCACTTTTTCAATCTGCTTAACATCACCAAGCCCGAAATAAAGCGGTCGCTGGCTTTGAGAGCTAAATGCTTCACCGGCAGTTATACTTTTTCTCGATTGTTTTCCATCCCAATGAAGAATAACAATTGCACCAATTGCACTTCGATTGCTTTTGGTTCCTTCAAGATCAAACCCAATCCAGTTATGATTAGGATCAACGTAATTTCTGTATACTTTAACCGGTTGATCCTGATTCGCTACAATCAGATCGAGGGAACCATTTCCAAAAAAATCGGCATAGGCAACGGAACGGCTATCCAGTTCAAGGGCACCGCCAACATTATTCCCAACTTCCTGGAATCTTCCGGCCCCATCATTCAACCATAATTTATTGGCCTGATATCCGGAAAAAGTTCGGTTCTCCATTGCAGGCCAGTTATTTGCATCGATGATAATCGAACGATTTCCACCCACAACTTTTGCATAATCGTACCAATAATCGGTATCCGGAGTTGCTGAAACGTACCCGTTCGCTACATAAAGATCGAGGTTGCCGTCATTGTTAAAATCCAGAAACTGTCCGCTATACCCCCAATTTCCAATTTCGACTCCAAGATTACTGGCAAGGTTTCTGTAGGCAGGAGTTTCTCCGGTATCATCATCTCTGGAAGGAACCCACAAATTATTTCCCTGCATCAAAACACCGGATTCAGAGATATTTGTAATGTAAATGGCATGCTTGCCCTGATTTAAAACATCACCAAAAGAAACACTCATACCACTTTTTGGCGCAAATCCAATGCCGGCTTCCTCGCCAACGTTTGTGAAGCTTTCTCCGTAATTATTGATGTAGATTTCATCCACTCCATAATCGTTAGCCAGCACTAAGTCCGGATAGCCGGAATCATTGATATCTGTAGCAGACGAAGCGAGTGTCCACCGGCGCGATTCCTGCAAGCCAACCTTTTCAGACACATCCAAAAAAGTATCATTGCCCTGATTTTCAAAAAGATAATTGAGTCCGCCGTTTGTAGCATATTCATAACTGTCCGGCATCATTTGCGTGCTTTCAAGATCGAACAGGTTCACATCTTCTTTGTAATACCCGCCGATAAAAAGATCCAAGAGGCCATCACGATTATAATCGATCCAGGTTGCTGTATTTGCATTGATATGCTCTGGAAATCCAGCTCCTGCTACTTCAGAAAAACCTTCGCCGTTATTGTTCTTAAACAACACAGGTTTTCCCCAGCGATAGATGAAAAGATCTTCGAATCCATCGTTATTATAATCGGCCCAAAGTGAACCCATGGAAGCGCCAACCTGTTCCGAGTTGAGATCGGCAATGCCCAGCTCTTCGGCTACATCAATAAACGTTCCGTTGCCAAAGTTTTTGTAGAGAGCATTTTTTGTTCCAAATTCACTGTTCGTCAGATAAAAATCCTGGTAGCCATCATTATTAAAATCAGTCACTGAAACAGAAGCGCCCATCGAAGCAATCTGGGGAGCGATATGATCAAGTTTTTCATCCACAATTGGGCGTTTGTGTACAAAATCGACTTCAATTTCATCCGTCACATCTTCAAGAAAAAAGCCATATCTGTCGATAATCTCCTGACGGTTTTCGAACTTCTCAGAATTGACAAACTCATCGTACTTCTTCATCCCAAAAGGTATGGAAACAAGAATGAGAAAAATCAGGATCACAACTGATTTTTTAACGTGTTCTTTCTTCATAAAAACTTTTTTACTGAGAGATCAATACAATATACACATTTACTCCTCTTCACCGAATAACAAGGCCGAACGGAAGGCAGCAGGAGTGATATATCTTGTATGATAATTTACCCAATCTTCTTTGTGTTTTTGATAGACGGGATCCTCCCAAAGCAAGCCTCCACCACCATATTCATAATCGGCCTGACCATGATACGGCAAAGGCAGAACAGTTGCAGATGCTTCTGTATTATAATCACCGTCTTTCTCCCAGCCGTCAGATACAAATACAAAACTTCTCTGATATCCTTCCTGCGGGGGATTTCCTTCTTTAAACTGAAGTTCTATCTCATCGCCAGCATTCATAATAACATAGCGGTCATCCACTTTTTCGAGCAACTCACTCACATCACCAAACCGCGTGTGAAAGCCTTCGAGATCTCTCCAGCGCTGGGTTGTGCTGGAAATTTCGTTGTAGTCCGGAAGCATTGGGGAAGTGGAGTCAGCCCGAGACCATTCTGAAAAACCCCGATATTGCAATTCCATTTTTACCGACTCAAGTTCAGTTTCTATGATTTTTCCTGAATCCATCTTCTCAGCCTGGAAAATCCCATCCCAATAAATTTCTGACGTGGTTGTCAGCCGTATTTTTCGATCTTCCTGATTTTCCAAAACTCCTTCCAGGTCAAGTAGAAGGGTTTTCGTTTTTCCCGCGGGGATTCCAAAATTTTCATAAAGAGTTTTCCAATTTCCGGCATCGCTCAGAAATTCAACTTTTAATCCCTTGGGCGCTTCTATACTTCCCTGGCTTAATGCAAGATTTATGGAGCTGTCGGTTGGGCGAAGCCAGCCATGTAATACCAATAACTCCTGTTTTCCAACATTTTCGTTTTGAAGAGTAATCTCAATGAAATGCTCTTTTGCCAGTCCCTGGTATTTTGTTTTTTCGAATGGCTGAATGTAATCCTGATCAATGTTCGTAATTTCATTCGTTAAATCGTTGCCCTTCTGATCAGTTACTTTTTGAACCGGTTGAAGGGCGCCTATTAACTTCGTTGAAAGATCCGGGGCCGGAAAGACAAACCGCTCATCAACAAATATTTCTGTGCCCACAGGATGATCTACTGCCACCAATTGAACGTGATCAAAGAAGTGAGATTCCCAAAGTTCTGCTGTAATTCGGAGACTATAGATTCCGTTTTCTGCCACAAGCATTTCTGCAGGAATTTTCACACGATCCAATGTTTGAACCACACCAGCGGTCTCTTGCGCATTGATTCTCAACCCAAGAGGCGACCTCCACAGAATATCCGTAATAAACTGCATTTTCTCGCCATCGTGTGTAAACAACCACGGACAGGACCCTTTCAAAATCTGTTCGTTGAAAATGGTGGATCCCATTCCAAGTTCTGCAAATTCGGCCTGAACCGATCCGTTGGGCCATATGATTCTAAGCATTTGGGCTTCTTCATATTCTCCCAAACCAAAATGAACAATAGGTGATGAAATCAACTGTTTTTGATAAAGAAGGCCGGATCGAACCTCCATTTCTCCCCCAATTCCGAAAGAGTTGATTCTTTGATCTCCGGTTGAACCTGAAGCCTGGGCACGAATCGATCTGGCAAAGTATTCTTTCGTAGTTTCTGCCTTCAAGTAAAATGGGGACAAATCATCAGCAATTCCCAACAAATCCAGTTTTTCATCTCCTTCAACATCAAAAACAGAATAGATTCTGCCGGGCAAGCTTCCCTTAAGTTTTACCGGATTTCGATTTTCATCGCCAAGCCAAACATGAGTCGCATCGTTTGTTGACAAAATCAGATCAATTGAACCGTTATTATCGAGATCAGCAGTAAACAAAGAAGTTGCTTTCAAATCAAGTGAAGGAATTCCATTTTGAATGAATGATCCCGATTGCCATTCACCTGTTTCAAGTGAATAATTGTGACTAAATAGCGAACCACTTTGAGTTGCCGCGATGATTTCAAATTGGGCATTGGCATCCATATCGCCTACAGCAATGGCGGCTATATTTTGGGCTAATTGATTTCCATCATCAAACGAACCTCCACGGAGATTTTTATAAACAATCAGTGAACCGGCGGACGTTAATATGATTGCTTCGGGAGTTCCTTCACCGTCCAGATCAGCCCATAAAAACTGTTCGATTCCCTGATTTTCATTGAATGGAGTGATTCTTGTAAAGGTTCCGTCTCCGTTATTTCTCAATACAAATGAGTTATTTGAAGCTGATAATAACAGGTCCAAATCTCCATCCATTTCTACATCAAACGCCCAAACGCCGGTATAACTTCCATTTACAACACTGTTTGAAAGTCCCAAACCGGAAGTGATATCCGAAAATGTCCGATCATCATTTAGCCGGAAAAGTTTAAATCCGGTTGAACCCGCTGCCGCCAAATCATTACGAAAATCATAATCGTAGTCGATTTCAGTCACTACATTTATAGAAAGTTTTGAATCCGTTGAGCCGGGAAAATCAAGCTGTGTCTGCCCATCAATCAGGATTTGGCCGTCGGCAACGACAATTGGAAATGGCGGAGCATCATCCAAAAGTGTAACCCCTTTTACCCAAACTGCCTGCTCGGTGGGAAGATCCAGAGAGTGGCGGGTGAGCTGCATTTCCAAATCCGGTTCAGCGGCTTGAACTTCGGGTTGATTTAAATGAATAAACTCGGTTATCAGAAATCCCACATTGGTTGGTGGCAGCTGTACCGTTAACAAATCATCCTGGAAACGTGGCTGCGATTCAAGGCCGCTTCTCAAAAATGAAAGTTCAAGGGACAAATCTGAAAAATTTTGCTCTTCTAAAAGTTCAAAAAGGATTCCAAGCTGCTCACGGTTGAGTGGGTTCCAACTATCAGATAACCCTTCAAGGTTGGTTAAATACTGAGTGGCAGCTTCTGCATTTTGCTCCCTGATGGCAATTCTGGCCAATTCAAGCAAAACAACCTGGTTATTTTCATTGATCTCAAGAAGCTGTTGAAGAGTTTTTTTGATTTCATCTGCATTTCCGGTGGGATTCTCACGCTCCAATTCCTGGGCCAGTGCATATAAAACGCGCGGATCTCCTGAAGGTGCGGCCTGCCGGAAATACTCAATGGCTTCCGCAATATTTCCCTGCCGGCTTGCGATAAGCCCGGCCAGATGTAACACCTCGGGATGATCCGGGTTCAATTCCAGAGCCTGACCGATACGTTCATTTGCAAGAGTAAAATTTCCCTGGCGCATGGCAAAAACGGCCAGATTAGCCCAAGCAGATGTTTCTTCAGGAAAAGCCAGGGCTACGTCATTCATTTTATTGAAAGCAAAACGTGTTTGATCTGTTTCGCTGGCCCCAAGGCTCATATAGAAATCAGCCACTGCCTGATCGTATTTGTCAGTATCTTGTTCAGCCGTTTCTTCTGATTTTTGGCATCCAAATATTCCCATCAAAAAAAATGATAAGAATAGGGTAACTGAAAGGATTCTGTAGACGGACATAAACGTAGCTCGTTATTTTTTGATCTTAGCGTGATCTATTCCTCAGCCAAAATACAAATCTATGAATTTAATCAATTCGTTCATTCACAGAATTTGAACGAAAGAACATTGATCGAGAAACACCTTTTAAGATTTATCAGGTAGAATTGCTGAAATATCCTTTATTAAAAAACTCCTTCAAAATTTATTTGAAAAAGCTCAAATCCCAAAAGACCCAATAAGTCAGAAATAAAATCCAGGAATTGAATTTCTAGTACACAAAGTAAACTGGCACAAATCAGGCGTCAACGGTCTCTTTACTTCCGTAATTCTTCATGATATAATCTTCAAGAATTTTTCGGAATTCAGCTCCAATATTATCTCCCCGAAGTGTGATAAAATGCTCACCATCAACATAAACAGGGGCTTTGGGTTCTTCAAAAGTTCCCGGCAGCGAAATTCCGATATTGGCATGCCGTGATTCTCCCGGACCATTTACAATGCATCCCATGACAGCTACATCCATCTCTTCTACGCCTGGATAAATTTCTCTCCAAATCGGCATCTCTTCAACAATGTAGTTCTGGATTTCATCAGCCAATTCCTGAAAATAGGTGCTTTTTGTTCGTCCGCAACCCGGACAAGATGTGACCTGTGGAATGAAATTTCGAATTCCCATTGACTGCAGAATCTGTTGCGAAATCCGAACTTCTTCCGCCCGGTCGGCTCCGGGCATAGGTGTTAATGAAACCCGAATTGTATCTCCGATTCCTTTTTGCAAGAGGACAGACAGCGCAACTGAACTTGCTACCGTACCTTTCATTCCCATTCCGGCCTCTGTCAATCCAAGATGAAGAGGATAATCCAGATCCTCAGCAATCCGTTGGTAGACATTAATTAAATCCTGTACGCCGGACATTTTACAGCTCACAATAATTTTATTCGAAGGCAAACCAACATCTTCGGCCAAAGCGGTAGAGCGGCGGGCACTTTCAACCATCGTATCGAGCATGACTGCTTTGGATGATTTCGGATTTTCTTTCTGATTGTTTTCATCCATTTTTTGAGCCAATAACTGTTGGTCTAGCGATCCCCAGTTTACTCCAATCCGAACAGGTTTGTCGTATTTGATGGCTTGTTCAACAATGGTACAAAAATTCTTATCACGTGTTTTTGTGCCGGTATTTCCCGGATTAATTCTGAATTTGGCAAGTGATTGCGCCATCTCCGGATACCTGGTCAGAAGAAGGTGTCCGTTATAGTGAAAATCGCCGATAATCGGAACCGTAACTCCCCGATTGATTAGTTTCTCCTTGATATGCGGGACGGCTTTGGCTGCCTCGTCATTATTCACAGTAATTCTGACAAGTTCAGAACCAGCCTGATGCAGATGATCAATTTGATCAACGGTCTCATCAATATCGGCCGTATCTGTGTTGGTCATACTTTGGACAACAATTGGATGGTCTCCCCCAACTGGGACATCCCCAACTTGTACAGTGATGGATTTTCTTCTTTCTATTGGATTCATAAATTCAGTTAACAGTAATCAGTTAACATTAATTAAAACCTTTAATTTTGTTTCTTAAACGAAAGTGACACTTAGTTCTTTTTACTTAAATCGAATAATTTCTTTTTCTCTTCTTTGGTCAATCCGTCATATCCTTGTTTGGAAATTTTCTCAAGAATTTCGTCCAACTCAGATTGATTTTTTTCTTCAACAATCTCAACATCGCTTACTGAATACATATTCTTATTCTTTTTCCGCTTTGCTTTTTTTGGCTTTTCCTGCCAAAGTCTCTCAATTGGCCGTACAATTGATGAGAGATCTTTTCCCTGATAATGAGCTTTAATCAGAAGATAACCAACACCCGCACCGCCTAAATGGACAAGCCTGGCAACATTATCGCCTGCACCAATAAACAGTACGTCGAGGGCAATCAAACCGGCCACCACAAAACGAGCTTCAATCGGCGGTAAAAACAAGAGCATAATGGGCATCCGCGGAAACATGTAAGCGAAGGCCACCATCACTCCAAAAACGGCACCGGAAGCTCCAATCACGTAACTTGTTCCGTACAAAAAGGAAAGGGCGATATGAAAAACGGCTCCTCCGATTCCGGAACCAAAAAACAATACTGAGAATGAACGCGGACCTATGGTTTCCTCAACAGATCTTCCCATCCACCAAAGCCAAAGCATATTGAATAACAGGTGGAATCCACCACCGTGCAGAAAAATATAGGTGAAAAACCGCCATGGCTGTGTAATGGCTGTGAATAGATTCGGATCAAATGCCAGATATTGAATGATATAATGATTGATGGATGTATTTCCGACACGGATAGATCCAACAACTGCCTGTATGATAAAAACAATCACACTTATGGCAATGATTGTACGAATAACGGACGGGATTCTCATGAACCCACGCTTCATGGCATTAAAAAAAGAATCTTGCTCGTACATATTCAAAGGATATTAATAATCATCTTCGCCTTTTACGCCCCAGTATTTAATCAGAATAAATCCAACAATCATTCCGCCTAAATGGGCAAAGTGTGCGATACCGCTATCGGGTCTCATCACTCCTGAGAACAATTCTATAGCACCAAAAATTGCAACGAAATATTTCGCTTTAATCGGTATGGGAGGAATTAAAAGCATGATGTATCGATTCGGAAACATCATTCCGAATGCAAGCAAAATACCGTACACGGCACCAGAAGCACCAACTGTAGGCGCACCTGTTCCTCCAATCCACATATGGAGAAGAGCGGCTCCGATTCCTGTTAAAAAGTAATAGACTGTAAACCGTTTTGTTCCCCAGTAGTTCTCAATTCCTTGCCCAAATATCCATAATGCAAAAAGATTAAAAAGAACATGGCTGAAACTTCCGTGCAGAAACATATAAGTAACCAGCTGCCACGGCGCAAAAAGTCCGGAACCGATTGGCCATAATGCACCAAAACGCATTAAAATGTTTTGCAGCATGGGGTTTGTTAAGGCTACAAAAACGAGCAAATTAACAATCAGAAGATGTTTTACTGCCGGGGGGAAAATAGAAAACTGTGTGTTGGGAGAATAATTATTGTCCTGGTAATTCAATGAATTTAACTATGATTGAATGTTTTTTTAACTCTTAAATATACGTTGATTCGGCTTAAAGTTACGCCTTGAATTCCCTGTCTTGGGAATATGTTATCTATCCAAAGATAATGACCATATAATGGGGGTTCCAGTGGAATTCAGTTAAAACGAACGTATCATTTTAACAATACTTTCTGTAATTTTTTTCAGACACTCATCAACTACTTGTAACATTGGATGGTAAAAATACCAATTTTACAGTTGCTTTAGAAAAACCGAAAGTTTCTCAAACAAGATATTCAAATCGCATTTCTGGATTCTCTTCGTTGCGGTGCCGAAATTGACATTTGAAACTCTCATATACTGAGAAATAAACACTACCGAAGTTCTTTTGGTTTCTTCAGAATGAAATTTAAAATATTTGGATGAGGGAGATTCTATACTTCCAGAAGATGCGTATCAACATTGGCAAGTGTGGGATTGGCTACCTTTTGGTCTATCTCAATTTTGCCATCCCGAAGCCTGACAATACGCCTGGCGTGATTGGCTATATCGTTTTCGTGTGTAACCAGAATAATGGTATTCCCCGCCCTGTGAAGTTCTTCGAAGAGCAACATAATTTCTTCACCGGTTTTTGTGTCCAGGTTACCCGTCGGTTCATCGGCAAGAAGTATAGACGGGTCGTTTACCAGTGCACGTGCAATAGCCACACGTTGACGCTGTCCACCAGAAAGTTCATTGGGTTTATGATCCAAACGATCACCTAAACCAACCTTGGTGAGAGTTTGAGTCGCTTTATCCTTTCTGACCGAGCTCTTGATTCCAGAATAGATGAGAGGTAATTCTACATTACTCAGGCAATCCGTTCTTGGAAGCAAATTAAACGTTTGAAATACAAATCCAATTTCCCGGTTTCTTATTTGCGCGAGTTCTGAGTCATCCAGTTCACTTACACGCTGACTATTTAAAATGTATTCTCCGGTGGTTGGCGTATCCAGGCATCCGATTAAGTTCATCAACGTAGATTTACCAGAACCGGATGGCCCCATAATAGCTATATATTCATTTTCTTCGACATCAAAGGAAACTCCGTCCAGTGCTTTAACCAATGTCTGTCCCATTTGGTAGTGTTTAGACAGGTTTTTAATCTCGATAACTTTCTTTGCCATTCTACATCCTCCTTTGCCGAACTTAATTATTATTGTTGCTTACTGTAATTTTATCACCATCTTGCAGTTCACGAGAGAGAACTCTGTAACTACCTGTTACAACTTCTTGCCCGGCATCCAGGCCACTCATAATTTGCATAAAAGTATTATCGCTGATTCCAGTCTCAACTTCTACCCTTTTTGCGGTCCCTTCTTCATTTACAAAAACAACTTTTCTAAAATCTTCCTGGCTGCCCAAACGGTTCTCAGATTCATTTCTTATTGAAGAAGCATCAGTTTCGGTTGTGGTAGTATCCGTTGCGAAGTCCCGAACGGTTACAGATTGAATTGGAACTGCAACCACGTTATACACAGTATTTGTTTTTACATCCACAGTGGCAGACATTCCCGGTTTAAAATTCGGTACAAAATTCTGCTCCGGATTTTCACTTACATTTATCGCAAGAAAATCTGCCGAAGACTGATCTAAATTGTGCGGAGTTGTAATCCTGATTTTTACTTTATAATTAGTAATCTGCTCTGCCGATCCCTGATCGGTTACTTCTGCGGAATTGGCGATTTCAGTAACCACACCTTCAAAAGACCGATTGGGATATGCGTCTACTTCAATACTGGCTGTATCCGAAAGGCTGACATTTACAATGTCGTTCTCATTTACATCCACTTCTATTTCCATTTGCTCAAGGCGGGCCACACTCATCATTTCCGTACCAGCCATTTGAGACTGCCCAAGAACTCTTTCACCCTGTTCAACGGCTAACTGGGTAATTGTGCCATCCTGGGGAGCGCGAATCACAGTCTGCTCAAGTTCTTCCTCAGCCTGTCTTAACTGTGCCCGTGCACTTTCAATCTGATACTCGGCCGCTTTAAAGTTTGCCTTCTGGGCTTCAAAATTGTTTAGAGACTGCTTGTACTCTAAATCAGAGATCAAATCCTGATCATAGAGTTGTTTATTTTGCTCATATTCAACTTCAGCCTGCAACATATTGGCCCGGGCCTGTTCCATTCGGGATTGCTGAGTGAGAAGGTTTGCATTCAAATTATCGATTTGTGCCTGGTAAATGTCCGGTTTGATCCGAACAAGGAGATCTCCTGCTCTTACAAAATCTCCTTCCTCAACAGCGAGTTCAATAATTTCACCTGATACATCGGGCCTAATAATAACTTCTACTTCTGGTTGAATCCGGCCGGAAGCAGAAACAATTTGAGTGATGGTTCTTAATTCAATTATTTCTGTCTCTACTGATTTTTCAGTTGGGCCTCCGTCCAGCCATCCGGCAAATTTCGCTACAACTCCAAGGACAACTATAAGAACAACTATGATACCAAGAATTTTTAGCAGCTTTTTCGTAGGAGATTTTTTGTTAGCCATTAAATTGCCCTATCAATTTTTAATTTGATACTGATTCTTAAAATTCTATGTCTTCACCGGTAATTTGTCCGAGATAGTAATCAAGAAGTTTTTCCTGGAAGATAAGATTGTAACGTGCTTGTGTATAATTGGATTGAGCTTCTACATAACTTGCTTGAGCCTGGCTCAACTCGATCAGGGTACTTGCCCCAACATTATAACGCTGCTGTTGTGTTTCAAAAGCTTTTTCACTGGCAACCAAAGATTTCTCAGCAGCAGAGAATTCTTTCAGATACGAAGAATAATCGTTGTACGCCTGTGTAACCTCCTGAATGACCTGTAATCTTGAGTTCTCCAATGACAGTTCAGCATTCTTTAACTGAACTTTAGAATTCTCAATGTTGTACATTCTGTTCCAATTATTAAAAATTGGAATGTTTATAGACAAACCAAGTGAGCGGTTTACCTGTTGATCAAAAAACTGATCGCTGAATGATACGTCTGCGCCGGCGAGTGAATATTGATCACTATAACGAGATGATATTGAGGCACTTGCTGAGATGGTTGGGAAAAGGCTACCACGAGCAATTTTCAACTGATATCTCAAATTATTAATGTCCGCAACTTCACTTTTTATATCGGAACGGTTCAGCAATGCCTGATCAATCAGATCACCCAAATTATACATAGCCAAAGTGTTGGCTTCCTGATTATCAGATATTTCAGGTATCACAAACTCATAATTACCAAGAGGGTCAATTTGGAGTTGTCGGACCAATAAAAGTTTATTGATATTAAGGCTGTTTTGTCTTTGTGTGACTGTCAATTCATCGTTGGCAACCTGGGCTTCCTGGTTATATAAATCAACTGTGGGACGAGAACCAACATCTACCTGAGCCCTAACTTGTTCAACCTGACGTTGAGAAGTCACCAGATTTTCTTCAGCAATTTCAAGAAGTTGCATATCAAGCAGAACCTGAAGATATCGTGACGCGGTTGTAAAAATTACATTTTCACGTGCTCTCCTCAAACTCTCTTCTCTCGATATTTGAACTTGTTGACTTGCACGAAGTGTATTGATGTTGTTAAATCCATCAAATATGATGATATCAGCACCTACACTACCACTTACCGCCTCTGAAGTAACATCAACAAATGGATCCAAACCTTCGCTAAATCGATCGAAAATAAATTGTTGACCGGCAGTTCTGGAGCCACTTACTCTACCTGAAACAGTAGGAAGGAAATCGGCATACTCACTTCTAATATTATGTTCAGTTAAATCCAGATTGTTCTCTGCCTGCTTCAGTAAATAGTTGTTCTCCAGAGCGATATTAATAGCTTCCTGAAGGGATATTTGTTCTGTTTGGGCAATAGTTACAAGGGGAAGAATCAAAAAGCATGTTAGTAGATAGAATATTCTTTTCATAGATCCATTAAGTATTTTGATTACATGTTGTACCCTATTTAGACGTACAAAAGCAACCAGAGTTTGGTTTAAATTTTAGACGAATAAGTGTAATCAGAGTTTCAAAAAAAAGTAGCTTATTTCGGAAATAAAAATGTTTTTTAACATTTGAAGGCTCAAACCGAAATCCCCGAATTACTAAACAAAAAAGTATTATTTCCTTTTTGACATTTTTTCATCAATAAACTCTGACAAATATGTGGCCGCTTTTCTTGCAGCTACTCTCTTGATTTCACTGAAAAGCAGATGCGCTAGCTTTTCTTTGTTAGAATCCGAACCCCCGCCCTCTACAGAAGATGACTTTTCATCCCCAAGCATACCAAAAGCAAAACCAATAATGATTGAAGTACCTATCGATTTAAAAGGATTTCTCTTTATAGCTTCAATCGGTTCCAATGTACCTAACACTTTTTTTTGAACTCCCGAAATCCGATTTTCAATATTTCCTTCAAGCAGCTCTAAATCGTCTTCAAGCTTTTTCTTTTGTTTCCTGATGTCAGCCATTGATATGTTGTTATTTTTGCCCAATTTTTTTCCCTTCAAGTTTATCCTGTTTCGCTTCTTTCTCAAAATCAATGTCGTCCAGGATACTCGCCATCAATTGAGCCTGAACTTTTTCTGTGATACTTTTGGATTTTGATTTCAGAAAAATGAATCCCACAACGAACAAAGGTAAAGATGCAATAGCGAAGCCGGCACTAAAACTGCCGATTAGTTCAGCGATCAAAAACCCAACAGCAAACCAAAGAAAAAAGAGGGCAAAACTGAGGATAAACATGCCCAGAACTTTTTGAAATGATTCGGCCATAATTCGGGCAACCTGTTCCGTAATAGTCAGCGTCAAAAGTTGTACACGCTTCTCAACATACTCTCGGATATCCGAAGTTATCTTGCTCTTCTTACCGTTATTGGTAAACTGTTCAGACATCTTCAGATTCTATTTTAAAATTTTTGCAAGTATATATCCCACAGCAGCACCTGCCAAAACACTGGTGATCGGGTGTTTCCTGATCAGCAATTCCGCTTCGGTTTTAAGTTCCTCGAGTTTTTCTTCCAATTCCGCATCTTTCAAGAGTGAAGATCCTTCTTCAATAACACTCTCAAGCTCTTCATTTAAATCATTAATAATATTCTCATCCATAATTCATTCCTCTTCAACGGTTTTTAAAAATTTGTATCAAAATAACATCTAAATGGGTAATGGTAAACTAAGAAACCAAGTGTTCGAAACACCGGATATTATTGTAACAGTTATAAAGTAAACAAGTTTCTTTTGAAAAGATAAGCTCGAAATGGAGGATATTTATTCGTACCTCAAACTTTCAATGGGATCTAATTGTGCAGCTTTGTAAGCCGGGTATACTCCAAAGATCATTCCAACGAGTGTCATGCCCACAACACCTCCAATGGCCGCACTCCAAGGAATCACTACACTCGACTCGAGCCAGACCGCGGCAGCATTACCCAAGCCAACCCCAATTAGTATTCCAATAACACCTCCGATTTGACAAATAGCAATAGATTCCATCAAGAATTGAGAGATGATAGCTTTTTTGGTTGCCCCTACTGCTTTACGTATTCCAATTTCCCTGGTGCGTTCAGTCACTGAAACCAGCATAATATTCATAACACCAATTCCGGCTCCAAGAAGTACAATACTTCCAATCACAAATCCGATGATATATAACAAACCGGTAAACTGATCAAATACTCCACCAAGTGATTCATTTGTTGTGATTTCAAAATCGCTCTCCTCCCCGGGATCAACTTTTCGTATTGCGCGTAAAATGCCTGTTAAATCATCAATTACATCCGCCACCCTGTCAACTGAACCTGCCCGCACCTGAATTCCAATATTTTGATTCTTACCATACAACCCTGCAAGATGAGTGTAAGGCAGAACCACAAATCGATCTAAAGTCTGTCCGAATACATTACCTTTTGCCACTGTAACACCAATTATAGTATAAGGCCGTCCTTCTACACGAATGGTTTTTCCCAGGGGGTCAACCTGTTCAAAGAGCGCCGTAACCACATCGGCCCCGATAATGGCAACAGGGCGCGCATAATCAATATCGGCCTGGGAAAAATTCCTTCCAGACTCAATATCATAGGCATTGTTTGCAAGAAACTCCGTGTTCCCTCCTTCAATGCTGATATTCGGTTCCGTCTGTTCTTCTTCATACGCAACCCTTGTGGTATTATAAGATCGGTTCGGCCCAATTCCTGAGGCCGTTGCAGCCAGTTCATCCAGCCTCTCCATCTGTTCGATGGTAATATCCTGCCGGTTTCGATACTTATCCCAATCGGTTGGCCCCATACTTATTGCAGGATATTTAGAAATATTGATGACATCGCCCCCCATCAAACTGAGAGTATCTTTAAAATATGTATCTAAAACGAGCACAGCTGTATTCGCACTAATAATGGCAAATACGCCCACAGAAATAGCCACAAGAGTCAGCGATGAGCGAAGTTTATTTGCCCGGATCGAATCGAATGCCTGTTTAAAAACTTCTATGATATTCATGGTTATTCGTATCTAAGTGATTCGATTGGATCTGATTTGGCCGCTTTTCTTGAAGGAATGTATCCGAAGAGAATTCCAACAAATGCACAAATTAAGATGGCATTCAGTACTGTAGACCAATTTAAATACGCCACAAAAAACTGGTTGATCAATTCAGTGACACCAATTGAAAGAATAACGCCGATTACACCTCCGACCAGACAGATCACAATAGCTTCCATCAAAAACTGAAGCAGTATTTCCCAAGGTTTGGCGCCAACTGCTTTTCTGATACCGATTTCCTTCGTTCGCTCTTTTACAGAAACAAACATGATATTCATAACACCAATTCCACCCACAAATAATGCCAATCCCGTTAAAAAGATACCGATTCCGTAAATGGCCACCTTCATTCCCTGGAATTCCTGTTCAAAAAGGGCGGCTTTATTAATAGCAAAATCATTCTCTTCAAGCGGATCTAATTGACGAATTTGTCTCATCGCTCCAATCACTTCAAATTCTCCGTCTTCCAAAGATTCTTCATTCGGAAACTGCACCGCCAGCTGTATCCCATAACGGAGGCTGTACATAGTTCCATAAGCCGTTATCGGCACAATGATTTGATTGTCTGTATCCTCTAGCCCCAGAAAACTACCCTGCCTTTCCAGCAACCCAATTACCGTAAAACGCTGGCCATTAATTCTAACATTTTTACCAAGGGGATCTTCATCATTCGGAAATAGCACATCTACAACGCTTCCTCCCAAAATAATTACTTTTGCAGCTCTGTTTACTTCGGATTCACTGAATGCCCTTCCATCTTCAATATCCAATCCTGCTGTTTGAAAATAACTTTGTGTGACACCACTCAGTCCAACATTATCCGCAATTCTGTCTCCATATTTAACAGAAGTTCTCCTGCTTGCCGAGGCTGATACGCTGGAAGCCGATGGCGCAAGTTCCCGAATATCATCCACATAAGAAATTTTCATTTCCCGGCGATTCCGATATTCCCACCATTTATACTCACCTCCAAAACCCCATGGCCATTTAGCAACATACACCACATTGCGGCCAAGCATATCCATACTTTCTTCAAATGATCTGTCAATTCCATCAGAAATCGTATTCATGGCCGTAACAGAAACAATCCCGATAACAATGCAGGTAGTTGTTAAAACTGCACGGGTTTTGTTTGTCCAAATTGCAGATATGGCTATTTTTGAACCTTCGTAAATGCTGACTAGAAATCTATTCATTGGATGAATAAATAAGCGTGGATGACCGGGTCTATTTTTTGGTGAACATGTATATGCAGTTATTAACCGCATACGATCAGAAACTCATTACGTTTCAGTATATTAAATAAAAATTTGCAGAAAATATCGAATTATGAATATTGATGTACTTGCTTTTGGAGCCCACCCCGATGACACTGAATTAAGTTGTTCTGGCACCCTTGCTTCTCTGATTCAATCAGGAAAAAAGGTAGCTGTTGTTGATTTGACCCGTGGTGAAATGGGCTCTCGCGGCACACCAGAAATACGAAAGAAAGAAGCTCAAAAAGCATCTGAGATTATTGGATTACATGCACGTGAAAATCTTGGATTGCCGGATACGGAGTTGGTTAACAATCGCGATCATCAAAAAGCAATTATTGAAAAAATACGGTATTACAAACCTCATATTTGTTTCATTCCAACTCCTCATGATCGTCATCCCGATCACGAAAATGCAGCTGCATTACTGATTGACGCCATTTTCTACAGTGGTTTGATAAAAATTAAAACAAAGGGGCCCGACGGCAAAATCCAGGAACCGTTCCGGCCATCGCATGTACTTCATTTTATGCAGCATGACCATTTTGATCCCGATTTTGTTTTTGATATCACCGAGACTTTAGAAATCAAAGAGAAAGCAATTATGGCATTCTCTTCTCAGTTTAATGTATCTGATCCCGGAGATGAACCTGCAACCTACATTTCCGACCCCGATTTTTTGAAATCTCTGCGGGCAAAATCAGAATATTTCGGGCACATGGCGGGCTATAAATATGGAGAAGGATTTCTCTATGCACGGAAACCCTTCCCCCTTAAAAATTTGGACTTTTTGCTGAATACTTCACCAAAAAGATAGAGTCAGAATCCTGTTTCTTATCAGGTCATTTCTGCTTCTAACGTTTCTTCAATCACCCGTTTCTGGATTTCGTGCGGAACTTGTCCATAACTATGGAATTTTCTTGAGTAAGTTGCACTTCCCTGCGTCATGGATTTCAATCGTGTTGTGTATTGATCCAATTCCTGCAAAGGTACAATCGCTTTAATTTTCTGGATGGAACCTTCCGCATCCATTCCCTGGATCTGCCCTCTCCTGGAGCTTAAGTCACTCATCACATCCCCCATATAATCGGCGGGCAGAGTCACTTCAATTTCATATAGTGGTTCCAGAAGTTGCGGAGAAGCCTGCATAAAACCATCTTTAAAAGCCATGAGTCCAGCCGTTTTAAAGGCAGCTTCATTAGAGTCAACAGAGTGCATCGTACCATCATAAACGGACACACGAATATCACGCGCACGGCAACCGCTCATTGGGCCATTTGCCATTTTTTCCATAATCCCTTTCAGAATTGCCGGCATAAACCGGTTATCTATCACACCGCCAACAATGCAGTTTTGGAATACCAATTTACCACCCCATTCCAGCTCAATCTCTTGTACATCACGAACCTTAATGTCCGTTCGTTCAGGCATTCCTTCATACCAGGGTTCAATAGAAATGTAAACTTCTGCAAATTGACCTGCCCCACCACTTTGTTTTTTATGCTTGTAATGAGCGTCCACTTTTTTAGTGATGGTTTCGCGGTAAGGAATTTTCGGCTTGATATATTCAACATCAAGATTATAATTATCCTTCAGCTGATGAAGAATTACATTTAAATGCTCTTCCCCTAAACCATGTAAAATAGTTTGCTGCAACTCCTGGCTATGCTCCACATATAGCGAAGGATCTTCTTTTTGAATCTGGCTTAATGCATTCCCAAGCTTGTCTTCATCTCCTTCAATTTTCAACTTAATGGCATTTCTGATGGTTGTGTCAGGATAATTGACAGGAGCAAATTGAATATCGCTGTCTTTGGGTGCAAGAGTATCACTGGTCTGGAGATCTTTGAGTTTAACGGCAACTGCCAAATCGCCTGTATGAACTTCATCCACTTCCGTTCGGTCATGTCCCTGGTTGATATAGAGCGAGCCAATCCGAAGGCTATTGCCTGTTCGTTTGTTTACCAAATCCATTCCCTGAGAAATTGTGCCTCCTGTAACTTTCAAATAAGTAAGATCGCCAACATGCGTTTCTGAAGATGATCGAAATACAAAGGCCGAAGGTTGAGAATCCTCGGAAAGCTCATAAGTCTCTCCATTACTGAGTTCTGTTTTGGATTCCAACGGTGATGGCGCCACATTTCCCAAAAATCCGAGAATTCGTCCAGTTCCCATATTTTTTGAAGCACACGAACAGAACAAAGGAAAAATATCACGGTTTAAAAGACTCATCTGAAGTCCGTCACGCATCTGGTATTCATCCAGTTCGCCGTGTTCAAAATAGAGATCCAACAGGGTTTCGTCATTTTCAGCAACAGCCTCTACCAACTCATTATGAAGCAATTCAGCTTGTGCCCGCTGTGATTCCGGGATCGGTAATTTATCGGGTCGCCCACCATCTTCGGGAAATTCATACATCGTCATTTTTAAGACGTCAATAATCGCGTGAAAATCATCTCCCTCACTATACGGATATTGTACAACTACAACACCGCGCCCAAAATGCTCTTTTGCCATATCCACTGCATTTTGGAAATTTGATTTATCGCTATCCAGTTTATTTACAACAAATAGTGATGGAAGCGATCGCCTTTCCGCCGCTTTCCAGAACGCATCTGTTCCAACTTCTACACCAGATTCAGAATTCAGTACAAAAACGGCCGTATCGGCTACGTGAAGAGATTCAGAAACTTGTCCCCAGAAATCGTTGGACCCCGGAGTATCCATTAAATTGATTTTCGTACCTCGCCAATCGAGATGAAGGAGTGATCCGTATATTGATTTTTCTTTCTCTTTTTCAATGCTGTGGTAGTCGGAGAGTGTATTTTTACTTTGAATGTTCCCTCTTTTTCGGGATGTACCAGATTCAAAAATCATCGTTTCGGCAAGTGTTGTTTTCCCTGATCCTGAATGCCCGAGGAGAGCGACATTTCTTATATTTTTTGGCTCATATACTTTCATTACAGCTCCAAATTTTTCTTAGATGATTACTTCTTGTAACTCTTAATTTATAATCCATGGTGATTTCTGAATAGAAACCGGATGCGATATTCTTAAACATGCATCCTATTAAAATTATACTTTATTTCCACTCATGAATCAAAACTGATCTTTATAATTTAGAAGGCTTGATGATCAAATCAACATGAAAAAAATTCTTCTGCTTCAAACCGGCGGTACTATCGCCATGCATTTCGATGAAAATGGCAATGAACTCGACCCAGATAAGTGGACAGACGTTCTTTATAAAGAGATGCCCGAACTTTCGAAAATTGCTGAAATCAAGATTCAGAATGTATTTTTTGAGGACAGTTCCGACATCAATAAATACCATTGGAATAAACTGAGCGAACAGATTGACAAGCAGTTTGATGAGTTCGATGGTTTTGTCATTCTCCACGGAACGGATACCATGGCGTACACCGCTTCTGCCCTTTCATTTGCGCTGCAGAATATTTCAAAACCGGTAATTTTGACCGGAAGCCAGGTGCCCATGAGCAACATTCGAAGTGATGCCCGCAGAAATCTTATTAATGCCATTGAGCTTGCCACTTATGATATTCACGAAGTTGCGATCTGTTTTAACGATCATCTGTATCGGGGAAATCGTTCAACCAAAATGAGCATTGGCGATTTTGATGCCTTTGCCTCGCCCAATTATCCTCCGCTGGCAGAAGTAGGAATCCATATAGAGTTATCAGCCGATCTTCTTGAAAGTCATTCTTTGGAAAGAAAATGTTACTCAGATTTTGATGATGCCGTTCAGGTGATTAAAATATATCCAAATCTAAACCCGGCTTTTTTAGAGTTTTTTGATCTCGATCAAACCAAAGCAGTCATTCTCGAAGCTTTTGGCAGTGGTAATATTCCAAGTAAAGGAGAGTATAATTTGCTTCCATTCGTAGAAAAATGCATTCATCAAAACTGTCACGTAATGATAACGTCTCAAGCCGCCTACGATTCTGTGGATTTAACCCACTATGCAAGCGGAAAAGCACTTAAAAAATTAGGAGCCCTCAGTGCGGGAGAAATGACCATGGAGGCAACGTTAACGAAAACAATGAACCTTTTGGCGCGAAATCTTTCTGATTCCGAATTTATTGATACATTCCAACAATCAATTGCCGGCGAGAGAAGTTAAAAGTGACATTGAAGTGTACCCGATGCTTCGGGATCCTTCGAGCGTCACGATCATTCTTAGTAAAGAACGCTTCAAGGACCTTCGGACGCTTGAAGGTTCCAAATTTTAAATAATTCAAAACACATGTTTTTTGTATTTGATGTTGAAACCGTCCCCGATTTTCCATTTATCAGAACTGTTGTCAACGAACCCGATCTCGAAGAAGATGATCTCCTGATTTTTGCGAGTGAGGAACTGGCCAGAAACTCATCCGGTTTTTTGCCGCCCATGTACCATCGAATGATCTCATGGGTTGGGCTTTGGGTTGAAAATAGCGGAAAGCCGGTTCAAAAAGTTAGCTGGAATGGCGATGATGAAGCTGACGGATTAAACAAATTATTTGATACGCTTCTCACCTATAAAGATTTTGGATTGATTCACCACAATGGCCGGGGATTTGATTTGCCGCTGATCACTTATCGCGCCATGAAACATAATATTCAGATGCCGCTACGGCTCAGCCACTACGATATTCGCTACCGATTCAGCAAAGTAAACATCGATTTGATGGATGAATTCAGTAATTACGGTGCCAGCTCTTATCCCAAATTAAAGCATCTTGGCCAACTGATCGGCGTTCCATTCAAACAAACCGCGGAGGGAAATGAAGTGCTCCAAATGTACCGCGATGGAAAACTGGAAGAGATTGAACATTACTGTTACGAAGATGTGATGGCAACGTATGTTGTTTGGTTACGAATGAAATTCACAACGGGCGAAATCTCCAAAGAAGTGTTCGAAAACCTGAATGAAAGAGCCGTTGGTAAACTCAAAGAAATTCAGGCACAAAATGATACAAAAGAGTCATCGGATGAGTAATCTATTCCAGATTTAGCTTCATGCTGAATACATTCATCCGATGACTTAACTCATGTGCAATCATTAAATTCTGGCTCTTCGGCCTGTTATCAACCCAACAATCGCAACAAATATAATTGAACCGATAATGGACCAGATAATCGGAAAATTACTGGTTCCCACCTGGATGTTAAAGAACTCGGGAAGCCCCAATTGAACGCTGAGCCATGAACCGAGTAGAGCGCCAATAAAGCCCACAACAATCGAGACAAGACATCCGCCTCGGGTAAATCCGGCAATGGCCTGTCCGATAGATCCGCATATTCCGGCAATTAAAAGCAAAATTAAAAATTCAATCAGTCCCATAATTCACTCCTTTTGTTCGTTGATTTTGAGTTAAAACTATTTCCTATTCTCCCATCACAACACCTTCTCTTCTGGGATCGGCACCCCCGAAATATCCGGTTTCAGTTTTTTGAATGGCATGAAGTCCGCTTGTCATGGGGCGAACTACAATTTGATGTCCCATTGCTTCCAGCGCTTCAATAAGTTCTGCGGGAAATCTGTCTTCTTCCAGTACTGAAGGGCCGTTATAATTTCCAAAATTCGGGAGATCAACGGCTTCTTGTGCATTCAAATTCCAGTCATACATTCCCACAATAGATTTTGCTGTGTAATGAATAATGGACGTGCCACCGGGTGAACCGACTGCCGCCAGGAATTCTCCACTTTCACCATCAAATACCAAGGTTGGCGCCATACTGGATCGTGGACGTTTTCCAGCTTCTACCCTGTTTGCGATCAAATTACCATCCTCATCCACTGGATTCAGAGAGAAATCAGTCAATTCATTGTTTAACATAAATCCTCCGGGGAGTCCTGTTCCGCCATCACTCATAATCCGGCTTCCAAATCCACTTTCAATGGTTGTGGTCATAGCTACCGCATTTCCATCACGATCTACAATACTGATATGACTGGTTCCAAATTCCGGTTGCGTTTTTTGGATTCCGTACATGCTTTGCATTTCCCCCGGCACACCGGGTTCAGCTTTCTCCATCGTTGCATTGCTCTGAATCAATTCTGCACGTGTTGTCAAATATTCAGGATTTAACATCGACTGCCAGTTTCCGTCGGGCGCTTCTACAAATCGTTCGTCCGCCACATATTGATTTCGATCCGCAAACGCCAGTTTGGCCGCTTCCAGATACTGGTGAAGCCATTCAGGCGATGGTATTGAATCTTGAAATGAAACTTCAGGATTCTCCAGATGTTCCATAATGCCAAGGATTTGCATGATGGCCAAATGCCCTGAAGCCGGCGGAGGAAACCCACAAATCTCGTATGTTTTCCAGTTGTTGCACATCTCTTCCGTTTCCAGGTCCAGCGCAGGATAATTGGCCAAATCTTCAGCAGTCATGGAACCGGGCCGCTCGTGGCTCTGGACTCTCTGAGCAATATCTTGCGCAACATCTCCTTCATAAAAAGCACTTATGCCCTCATCAGCTACATTTCGCAGAATTTGAGCTAATGCCGGGTTCTTTAGTAAATATCCTTCCGGGTGAGCATTTCCATCTGAATCGAAATAAAATTTTCCAGCAAGTTCATCATTTCGCAGCGATTCGTCATCAGCAAGAATTGCATGAAGACGCGGAGTTATATTGAAGCCCTGTTCAGCTAATGTTATAGCAGGTGCCAATACATCTTCCCAGGCTAATTCTCCAAATTCATCATGAATCTTTTTCATCAAAGCTAAAGTACCGGGAACCCCGACCGACTTTCCACTCCTTACAGCATCTCCAAAAGGAAGAGTTTCACCATTTTCATCCAAAAAAAGTTCGGGAGTAGCACCGGATGGAGCCGTTTCTCTGCCATTAAACGCATGGATTTCCTCACCGTCCCACATCAGGAAAAAGGCTCCGCCACCAATTCCACTGGATTGAGGTTCTACCAACGTGAGAACAAGCTGAACGGCTACAGCCGCATCCACTGCATTTCCACCCGCCTGTATAATTTGATAGCCGGCATCGGTTGATAACGGATTTGCTGAGGCAACGGCAAATTCTTCAGTTTCCCATCCCGGTTTTTCGGTGTATCCTGAGGAGATTTCAGGAGGTTCCGGGATTTGATAGGCTATTCCCGTTTTTTGGCTCTGCGTTTTACATGCAGAAAAAACAAAGGTGACCAGCAGAAAAGATGCAAGAATAGGTGTTTTAAAAGTCCTTAGTTTATTGTAAGCCATAGAGTTTATATGAACACTTAAATTTCTTATCAATGATTGGGTGGGGTTTAGATCAAGTAGGAATATGAGAACAACATCATCCATTTACAAGAATAATGCCTGTTTCGCTAAAGTTATACGATGCGATTCGGATCACTGTAATCCGGAATATCTCCTTTATACCGGAAAATTCTCTGAATCCATTTAACAAGTGTTTCCGATTGATTTTTGATATACCACTGGTCGGCCGCCCGTCGAGCACCAAGACCATAACTTGGATAAGGGTGTATGGTATCGGCAAACTCACGAAGTGAAACACCATTTTTCATGGCTAATGCATATTGTGAAATCATTTCTCCGGCATGAGCGCCAAGAATGGAAGCTCCGAGAATTTTACCACTCCATTTCTTTGCATAAACTTTAATCAGGCCGGTTGAATTTCCATCGGTAATTGCCCGGTCCATTTTACTGAAAAGAAATCGGTAGACTTCAAAGCTTTCTCCCCTGTCCTTTAATTCTTTTTCCGTAGCCCCGATGTGGCCCAATTCAGGATCTGTATAGGTTACCCACGGCACATGTTTTCGATCGATTTTCATGGGCACTTTTATAAGTGCATTCGATGTTGCCACTTTCGCCATATGCTCACTCATATGTGTGAATTGATATTCGCCGGTTACATCTCCAATAGCATAAATATGGCGCTGATTGGTCCTGCATTTTTCGTTAACGGAAATCCCCTTTTTACCAAACTTAACCCCGGCGGCATCGAGATTTAGAGAATGATGATTTGGAGATCTGCCTGTTGCAAGTAAGATGGCATCCGCCTCTATCGAAAATGTCTTTTTATGAGATGAATAATGGATTCTTACTCCTTTCCCGTTCTGCTCAACCTGATTCACCGAAACATTCATGTAATACTTTACTCCTTCTGATTTGAGTTGATCCATCAACATTTCAGTGAGGTCGGGATCATCATTCATCAAAATTCTTGGAGCCATATCGAGAACATGAACGTCCGTTCCCAAACGTTGAAAACTTTGTGCCATCTCTGTTCCAATCGGCCCGGCTCCAATAATGACGAGTTTTGAAGGCAGATCATCAATTTCAAATAGAGATTCATTCGTCAGATAGTTTACATTTTCCAGGCCCGAAATGGGTGGAACGGAGGCTTTCGCTCCCGTACAAATAAAAAAGTATTTTGCAGTGATCGTTTTCTCTTCTCCAGTCATCAATAGAATTTTCAGGGTATGATCATCCACAAATGATGCTTCACCAAATTCAACATCAATCCCCATCTCTTCAAAAATCTCGGGCTTGTCAGCATCTTCATAAACCTCCCGGCGAACCTGATCCACATGTTTCATCACTTCTTTTGTGTCAACACTACGCAGGTCGAATTTCAATCCAAACTTTTCAGCTTCTTTGGCCAAGTGTAAAACTGAAGCTGTTTTGATCAGTGTTTTACTGGGCACACATCCGGTCCAGGTACAATCTCCGCCAAGCCGGTCTTTCTCTATCATAATCGTTTTCGCTCCGAAATTCGCAGAAATTCCGGCCGCTGTAAGACCAGCCGCCCCTCCACCAATTACCGCAGAATCGTACATATATTTCATCAGGTAGGCTCTTCTTTAATTTGGGATTGAACTTTCTTGTACGTTGCCCATCCACCATAAACCAGCATTGCAATGACGATTAAATAAACCCATACAGGAACATTCTCTCCGGCAATTAGCAAATACAAATAAGCAGATATAAAGAAAAAAGATGTACTCAAAACGGGCAAAACAATTGATAATCCTCTTTTATAATTTCTCACACCCCAGGCAACCGAGATTGTAAAAAAAGGAATAGCACCAATATAAATTCCGCCAAAAATAAACGGATTTACTCCATAGTTTTCACTGAGACTAAAAAACCAATTGCTAAGACTTTGCAGCCATTCCATACTTAAACATTTAGGTTTCTATTTGTGAGAACGTAAGGAATAAATCTAAGATATCTGTAATTCATCAAATAACGTTTACAATTCAATAATTTTGACTTTGTATTCGTTGTGTAAAAAGTTTTACAAATGCTTTTAAATAAGAATTTGCTATTGTAATATTACAAGCGATATTTTCTCCACGACTTATGAGCAGAAAAAACAGATTCTTATCAATTTCTCTATTGATATTAGTCCTCACCGGACTTTTCAGTTCATCTGTGCATCTGCACTCAGATTCGTACGACATTTCTTCGGATCAGCAGACGATCTTTCAGGATCACAATTTTTGTCCGATCTGTGCATCTCAATTTACTTACGAAGTAAATCATAATGCAGATTATTCTATTGGGCTGCACTACAGCTTATTTCAGATCGATATTCCTTCTTTTATTCTGCCGGATCCACTCATCTCTATCCAGAATTATCGGGCTCCTCCCCTCGCATCATTAATTGCCTGATTCTTCTGCCCTGATTTTACCAGGGTTTTATTCAAACTAAAACCTACTCATCGGTCTATGATCTATACGATAGATATGCCGGTGTTTCATATAAAATTTTATTGAGATGAATAAATTTATTTCACAAACTTCTGTTTTTATTGCAATTACTTTTTCGCTTCTCATTTTCACTTCATGCTCAAATTCTGTTGGATCTGATGATGACGAACATGAACACGAAGACCCAACCGGACTTGAACTCATTCATGATGGAGACGTTGTTATCCAATATGTTAATGGAGAAGTTTCCGAACTCGAACACCTTCACTATCATGTGGGAGAAGAGTACCATTTTGAGGTAGAATTTTTGGATGACCATGGAGATCATGTCCACGCCGAAGACTTAGAAGACGGTTATAATCTTGACTGGGTTATTGGCGATGAAAATATTCTTGAAATTGAACAACATACCGAGGACGGAAGATGGAGCTTTCACCTCGTTCCACTTGCAGAAGGTGGAACCAAAGTTCAGTTTATGTTAGCGCATGGAGATCATTCGCATCTCAGTACACCTACGGTTGACCAAGAAAATGCTATAGAATTCCATGTTGAAGAAGGAGATCATGAAGATGGTGATCACGACCATTAATTAACTCTTAAAAGGCCTGTGAAAATGCGGGCCTTTTTTAATTCCTGTTCCGAATTAAAACGTTCTCCCCTTTTCTATCACTTCTATGAAAAAGATTATACTTACTCCCCACTTATTCATAATTATATTAGTAACATTTTTTAATTTTTTCCCTGATGCAGCATTCGCCCAAAATACTTCCTCAGCAAGTATTAGCGGAACGGTAAAAGATGCGAGCTCAGGCGAATCGGTCCCCTTTGCATACATTCACCTGGAAGAAATAAACCGTGCCATTACTGCGGACAGAAACGGCGAATTTCAATTTCAAAATGTACCGCCCGGAACCTATACATTAGCTGTTCACAGACTGGGTTTTCGTGATTGGCATCGTGAAATTGAAGTGGGTAGCGAAACTCAATCCATTAGCATATCCCTTCAGCCAGCCTCTGTTATGGGTGAGGAAATTACAGTAACGGGTGATTCGGAATCCACTGCAGGCTCCCGATTGGAACATGTATCCACTAAAATTCTGGGAGAGGAACTGCGGAGAAATCTGGGAACGACACTATCCGAAACTCTTCAAAATAAACCGGGATTCAGTGAACGGTCTTCCGGACCTGCTCCCGGTCGCCCCGTGATTCGAGGTCTTGGTGACGAACGAGTCCTGATATTACAGGATGGTGAACGAACCGGGGATGTATCGGCTCAATCTGCCGATCATGCTGTCACAATTGATCCCATGGGAGCAGAAGAGATTGAAATTGCGCGAGGCCCCGCAGCTTTAGCTTATGGAGCCAATGCTATTGGCGGAGTGATAAATGTTGTTCGTAATCAGATTCCCACGTCTGTTCCAAATTCAATCACGGGCTCTGCTTCACTCCAGGGGAAAACGGTTAATAATGAAGCTTCCGGTGCATTCGATGCCTCCCTTCCACTTGGTAAATTTGCGATGAATTTGGATGTCAATGCGCGAACAGGTTCCGATTTTTCGACACCGGAAGGTAATGTTGAGAACTCAGCTATCTTAAACACACATAATACTGCCGGTGTCAGTTATATCGGGAACAGAGGATACATCGGCGTATCCGGTTCCTATTTTTATTCGGAATATGGAATTCCTCCGGATCCGTTAGGCGGACACCCCAGCGGAGTGGATATTGAAATGACAAAATACCAGTTTGATGTTCGCGGAGAGCGAATCTTTGATCATCCCTTCTTCAGATTGGCAGAGGCCAGGTATTCGTTTGTCAACTATAACCATATTGAACTTGAATCCAACGGATCCGTAGGTACGGAATTTGGTAATCTTACGGCTCATGCCTCAACAAAAGTTCATAACAAAAAATGGGGAATTTTTAGTGGAGGCTCCATAGGTCTTTGGGGAGAATGGCAGGACTATGCCATTTTTGGAGCCAGAACCCCTGATTCAAACCAGTATAGTGGAGCAGCTTACATCATACAGCAAGGTGATGCCGGAAACCTGCATTATGAACTTGGTTCGCGCTTTGAATATGTACAAGCGAAGCCAAAAGAAGAACGGGTTTCTTCCCGGATCGGTGAAATAAGACAAAGAGATTTTTCTGCGCTATCTACTTCTGCCTCAGCAATTTATGGAATCAGAAATCGGTTTTTTATTGGCTCAACATATATATACTCGTTTCGCGCTCCAACATTGGAAGAACTTTTCTCAGAAGGCCCGCATCTCGCAGCTTACAGTTTTGAAATTGGAAATCCGGATCTGGATGCAGAACGTGGAATTGGGCTGGAATTATTTCTGAGATACAGATCAAACCGGTTTAATGCAGAACTGGCCGGCTATAGAAATGATTTCCAAAATTATCTTTATGCCCGTGATACCGGTGATCAAAGCGTTTCCGACCCTTCACTTAACAATTACCAATTTGTAGGAGAAGAGGCCATGTTTTACGGAGTTGAATTTTCCGGTGACGTACAGATTACAAATGAGGTGAGTGTTGGTGTATCCCTTTCATATACAGTAGCCGAAAGAGATGTAAGTGAAGAGGAACAGGCCATAACGGGTTATAATGGCGATACACGTCCCCTTCCCATGATTCCTCCGCTGCAAGGCTCCATCTATATGCAATATTCAAAGAAAAACTTCACGGCAACTACACGCTACAAACTTTCGGATAAGCAAACCAGGCTTGGAGAATTTGAAACGGAAACAAAGGGTTACAACCTGTTAAGTGCCACCCTTCAATATCGTTTCTCAACGGGAGAAATTCTGCATACCATTTCCTTGAGCGGCTCAAATTTATTGGATACTACGTACAGAGATCATCTTTCCCGAATCAAAGATGTATTTCCTGCTCCGGGCAGAAACATAAGTATGCTTTACCGAATCTATTTCTGATGATATGTGAAATACAACTCTGAATGGTTTGAACAGAAACAACTGTTCATATAATGAATACAATTTATTTATACGACTGGCTTAAAAGATATTTATCTTGAACGCCTCCTTCTTTAAAGGCAACGAAATTATTTTTTGTTCGTTAACAGTTCGATTCATTAAATATCTCACAGGTTAGAATCCATTATCAGAGACAAATACCCATTGCATATTATCATATGAAGTATAGATACACACTGGTATTCTTTGCCGTTTTCTTTATTTCGCACTCAGCACTTTTTGCTCAGGTTTCAAATCCGGAAGGAGATATACAACCGGCTTCGGATGATGACATTTGGGCAAAAACTCTTGAAGGGAGTCATTACAATGAGATGTGGAATTATCAATTTTATCTGAATGATGATATCACCGTTCACATTGCATTTTCCGTTGCCAATTTCGGGAGTTTTAAATCGCCTGTAAGCGGTGTTCAGATGTCTATTTACAATCTCGAAAAAGGTGACGTTTACCAGGTTTCACGCGAGTATCCTATCCACTATCTCATTCAGGATAAAGATTCCTACATGTTCCAATTGAGGGACGAACGGACAATCTATTTTAAAGGCAAGCTTCCAAATGAACATGAAGTCCGGGTGGGTTTTTCCAAAGATGATGTAACCTATGATGTTGATTTAAAACTGAGTAACATTCATCAAGGTTTAAAATGGGGGGATGGCATTTTTCATATCGGTGATGAGGAAGCAGGCATAATCACACATATTCCATATGCTGAAGTTCAGGGTACCATCAAAGTAAATAATATTGAGAAAACCGTTCGCGGCACAGCCTATATGGATCACACTTACCAGGATCAGGCCGCAACCGATCTTGTTGTCAGCGGCTATCGTTTTGTTCATCAAACTGATAAGCAAAACTGGGATCATCTCTATTTTCTGCTTCCCGATTATTCAGATGACAATCCAACGGTCGGTTTTCGGCTCGGCAATAACGATGGAACCTTGTCTGTGCACGGTATTGATTACATCAACCGGCTGACCATGGGCGAAGCATTTGGTGTGGACGCTGCAAGAATCCTCGATCTTCGGTTGGATGATTCCACTGATATCAGATTATCTAGAACCAAAGATTTCGAAAAATTCTCAGTGTTGAGTGAACTTGGATGGCTGGCAAAAAAAGCCGCCAAAAGTTTCCTGGGCGGTGAAATCATCTACATTCGCGGAGAAGCTGTTTTGATGGAATCCGGCAACAGGCCGAAAAGAGGATATTACAACTTTTTCAAGATCGATTAATCCGCTCAAATCATTTCCTTTTTTAATGGTGAAGGTGTGTTATATTCTTTCTTCAATTGATCAAAAGAAAGAATACACATCCCATGTTACTACGACTTTTTACTGCGCTTCTTTTTTTTCTAATCAGTTTCTCCACCCTATCGGCCCAAATGCCCGATGCACCTGACCGAACGGATGGAGAAGGCCCGTATGATCGCCTCATTATTCGTGGCGTAACCATGATAGATGGAACGGGTTCGCCTGCCATGGGACCGGTAGATATTGTTATCAATGGAAATACAATTGCAAGTATTCATAATGTTGGATATCCCGGAGTTCCAATAAATGAAGGCCATCGGCCGGAAGCGGATGAAAACACGCATGAAATTGATGCGTCAGGAATGTACATTCTTCCCGGTTTTTTTGATATGCACGCTCACACCGGTGGAAATGCCCAAGGGACGGTACCTGAATATGTTTATAAATTATGGATGGCACACGGCATCACTTCTATCCGAGAACCGGGTTCATTCAACGGACTCGACTGGACCCTCCGACACAAGCAGAGAAGTGCCGATAATGAAATCACGGCCCCAAGAATTTTCGCATATGTCGGGTTTGGAATGGGCCATGATGGGCCAATTACAACACCGGAACAAGCCAGAAATTGGGTTCGGATGATTGATGAGGAAGGCGCCGACGGAATTAAATTTTTCGGAGCCCGACCGGAAATTTGGGAAGCAACACTGGATGAAGCGAACAAACGTGGACTTGGTTCCATGACTCATCACGCACAAACCCGCGTGGTCTATGCAAACGTATTAAATACATCCGAGATGGGACTTAAGGGAATGACACATTGGTACGGTTTGCCTGAGGCACTTTTCACGAATCAGGTCATCCAGGATTATCCCCTTAATTATAATTACAGCGATGAACAACACCGTTTTGAGGCAGCCGGAAAACTGTGGGAACAAGCAGCGGAACCGGGAAGTGATCACTGGAATACTGTGATGAACACACTGTTGGAACGAAATTTTGAGATCAATCCTACTTTCACTATTTATGAAGCCAGCCGCGACTTGATGCGGGCGATGCGGGCTGAATGGCATGAAAAGTATACCCTCCCCTCGTTGTGGGAATATTACAAACCCAATCGAAGAGCTCACGGCTCCTACTGGTTTAACTGGGGAACCGAACAAGAAATAGGCTGGAAAGAAAACTATCAACCATGGATGAAATTCGTAAACGAATATAAAAACCGCGGAGGTACCGTTACACTTGGTTCCGATGCCGGCTACATCTATAAATTATATGGTTTTTCATACATCCGGGAGATGGAACTGATGCGTGAAGCAGGCTTCCATCCTCTTGAAATTTTCCAGTCAGCTTCACTTAGAGCTGCTGAAGTTCTGGGAGTTGACGATCAGCTTGGAACCATAGAAATCGGGAAGCTGGCTGATTTGGTCATTGTGGAAGAAAATCCACAGAAGAATTTAAAAGTGTTATATGGAACGGGAGCCATCCAGGTTAATGACCAAAATGAAGCCGTTCGGGTTGGAGGCGTAAAATACACCATCAAAGATGGAATTGTTTACGATGCACAACAGCTTATGATGGATGTGGAGGAAATTGTTAATGATGCCAAATCCGAAATGAACTATGAAATTACCCAACCCGGACTGGATTATTAATGAGCGAAGTACCATCGTATCAGGATATTTTAAAAGCTGCTGAACGGATTAGCGGGTATGCTCACAAAACCCCGGTTCTCCAATCCTCTTTTTTTAATCAGATTTCCGGAGCGGACATCTATTTTAAATGTGAGAACTTTCAAAAAATAGGTGCTTTTAAGTTCCGGGGGGCTTTCAATGCTATTTCGAAATTATCCAAAGATGAGGGGAAAAGAGGAATCATTACTCATTCATCAGGAAATCACGCCCAGGCAGTGGCTCTTGCATCCAAAATAAATGGATATAAGGCAACAATTGTCATGCCCAAAAATGCTCCAAAAGTAAAAATAAATGCCGTGCATGATTATGGAGCTGAAATTGTCTTCTGTGAAACAACTATTGAATCCAGGCAAGCAACTACAGATCAAATCATTTCTGAAACCGGAGCTACTTTTATTCATCCCTTTAACAACGCTGATGTAATTGCCGGGCAGGGAACCTCTGCAAAAGAATTACTCGAAGAAATCCCTGATCTGGATTTGATCATAGCTCCTATTGGGGGTGGCGGGCTTATTAGCGGTACTACTATTATGGCAAAATCAAAGAATCCAGAAATAGATGTTGTTGGAGCAGAACCTGAACTTGCAGATGATGCTTTCCGGTCATTTCAAGCCGGTTCTATACAACCGGTTTTAAGAACAGATTCCATTGCAGATGGACTGCGTACATCTTTAGGAGATCTCACTTTCCAAATCATACAAGATAAACTGGATGATATCATAACCGTTTCGGAGGAAAACATCATTCGTGAAATGAGACGCGTGTGGGAACGAATGAAAATCATTATTGAGCCATCCAGTGCCGTTCCGATTTCAGCTTTGCTAAAAAGCAAAGAGAACTTCTCCGGAAAAAAAATTGGAGTCATTCTAACAGGTGGGAATGTGGATGTTGGGAACCTTCCATGGAAAACTGATTAAAACTCTCTACTATTTCATTTAATTTCAAAAAGAGGAGGCTTAAAAAAACTTCAATGTCATATAAAGATTATTCTGTAGAAGCGGTTAAGGAAATCATGAATCAGGTCAGAGATTCTCAAAAAACCAATCAAAATTCTGACACAAACCAATTATCCCTGGTAAATTCAGAAAGATTTAAAGAAAAAAGCTTGAGCTCAAAAAAACCGTCTATAAAGAGCGACTACGAATATAACCGTCCCACTACCGCAGAAAATAACCTGATAAACGAAACCCATATTTTCATTGAAAAATGGTTTGAATCTGATCTTTCACAAGATTTGATGTGGAATGAGATTCAGACAAAACTGGATGATACTTTTGCTGATAAAGACACCTCCGGAAAGGTTGTTGACGAACCGGCCAAAAAGAGATGGATCTATAAAAATCATTCGAATTTTGAGATGATTCTATCTTTTACAAAGTCAGATCGGTTTGTAAATTTAAAAGTAACTGAACGAATTGGCTTCTGGAGTGCCAAAATCGATGGCATATTACACGGCTCATACACGTCATTAGTTCTGACAGGTTTACTCTACACAACCTACGAGCCTTCCATTTCTGTTTGTATTGGAATTTTTATGGCATTGTGGGTGATGAATGCATTTGCTATCTATAAATTCAGTGATTCACTAAGAACTAAGAAACATAAGCGACTTTCAAAATTTACTGATAAATTGGTCGAATCATTTACACTTCGTAATGAGGACCATCAATTATCGAACATAGGGGCTGAATCGATTCGTAATTGAGTGTAAATGCTATTACGGAAATAGCTACAATCAATCTTAACCCTTCTTTTTGTGTTATTGACGAACGATCAATCCAGATTTTTTGGAAATATGAGAGCGATTAAAGCTCTTGGTATTTTCATATTTACTCTTCTTGTACTGGTTTCTTGTTCTGCTTCTGAGGAGGAAGCAAAAATTCTAAACCCGTTTGAGGCTTATCTTTCCGAGGTTGATCCCACCTATAGATACGAACTCCAAAACACAATTGAGGGTGAAAATTACAAGGCTCATGTAATTCGTATGGTTTCGCAAACCTGGCTGACTGAAGATATTGTTGATGAAAATGAATGGTGGCATTGGCTTACTATTGTCGTTCCCGATAGTATTGATCATTCAACTGCTCTGCTTTGGATTGGCGGTGGCAATAGAAATGACTCCGCTCCCACATCGGTAAACCCACTGATTTTGAATGCAGCTCTTGCAACGAATTCTGTTACTGTTGATCTGCATAACGTCCCGTTTCAACCCATTACTTTTTCAGGCGACGAACGAATGGATGAACGAATCGAAGATGAAATTATCTCCTATGCCTGGAGAAAGTTCTTGGAAGGTGGTGCCCGGGATGAAGATGCAGAATGGCTCCCCCGCCTTCCCATGACCGCCGCTGCCATGCGGGCTATGGACACGGTGACTGATTTTATGCAAAATCAACAAAATACACCTGTTGATAAGTTTGTTGTATCCGGTGCGTCTAAACGAGGATGGACAACCTGGACGACCGGAATTTTTGATAATCGCGTGATTGCGATTGCCCCCGTTGTCATTGATCTGTTAAACATTGTTCCGTCGTTTCAGCATCATTGGCGGGCATACGGCGAATGGTCTCCCGCAATTGAAGATTATGAAGATGAGAATATCATGGAATGGCAATATTCTGCCGAATACGACAGAATGCTCGAACTGATTGATCCCTTTTCTTATCCGGACAGTCTGGACTTGCCAAAATATTTAATTAATGCTGCCAGCGATGAATTTTTCCTTCCCGACAGCTGGCAATTTTACTGGGAAAATCTCCCATCTCCCAAATATTTGAGATACGTACCAAATGCCGGACATTCACTCGAAAATAGTGATGCATCTCAAAGTTTGATTGCTTATTACAATTTCATTTTGAATGATTCCACGATCCCTTCATTTAACTGGGCAGCAGACACATCAGGTTTTGAAATTCAGTTGGATCCTGAGAATCTGCCTGACGAACTGCTTCTTTGGAATGCTCATAATCCTGAAGCTCGTGATTTCCGGCTTTATATGATTGATCGCATCTGGCTTGCCAGAAAGTTAGAAATTCCAGGTAATGGAAAGCTTTCTGTGGAAATTAATACCCCGGATTCCGGTTTTACTGCCTGGTTTGTAGAAGCCACTTACAACGCTGATTCAAATATCCCTTTCAAACAAACAACAGGTGTGGTGGTTACCCCGAACGATTATCCATTTGGGGCTTTTTCTCCAGCCGATTCACTGGGAACGGTAATGGCTGGTGAATGAAATTCCACTAAAATGAATTTGTTGGATTGATAATTCTACAGGCAATTTGAATCGTCACAGTCGAAAAATTAGTATTTATGAAAATTGTTTCGCTGCTTCCAAGCGCTACTGAAATCATTTGCGAGCTTGGTTTAGAAGATCAACTTGTTGGCAGATCTCACGAATGCAATACGATTCCATCGATAAGAGAATTACCGGTAGTGACTGACTCATCTGTCAAAAACACAGGCAACAGCCTCCAAATCGATAAGAATATTAAATCAATTCTGAAAAGCGGACTTTCGATATTCAACGTAAACGTTAATGTACTGGCTGAACTTGATCCTGATATTATTTTCACTCAAGATCATTGCGAAGTTTGTGCGGTTTCGCTGGATGATGTTCAAAGAGCCGTCAATGAATACTGTGGCGGCAGAGCCAAAGTTATTTCTCTCTCCCCTGTGAATCTTTCGGAAATTTTTGAAACATTTTATACGGTTGGAAAAGCTCTTGACGTTCCCAAAAAAGCCGAAGAATTGGTTGAGAAACTCAAATCCAGGCTGGATATCATCCGAAGTACAGTGATTGGAGAATCCGTCAAAAAAGTGGCCTGCATTGAGTGGATTGAGCCATTAATGACCGGAGGAAACTGGATTCCCGAACTTCTTGAAATAGCCGGTGGCGAATATCTCCTCTCAGAGCCGGGAAAACATTCGCCCTGGATTGAATGGGATGATATTTTGAAAGAAGATCCGGATGTCATTCTAATTATGCCATGCGGCTATCCAATTGAACAAACGATGAAAGAGATTCATCTCCTTACACAAAAAACCAAATGGGCTGATTTAAAAGCAGTTCAAAATGGAGAAGTTTATATCCTTGACGGAAATCGTTATTTCAATCGTCCGGGCCCCGGAGTTTATGAGTCCACACGGATTTTAGGTGAGGTTCTACATCCCAAACTTTTCAAACCCGTTTATCACAAAGACGGTTGGATTCACTTGAGTGAACAATTGGAAAAGGCCTGAAAAGTATTGAGACTCTTCCAATCATTTCCCTTTCAAAAAGTTACTTTAAAACTTTGGTAACTGGTTGATGCGAAATCTCAAAATTGCAGGAATTAGCAATAAAACACATCTTATTAGCCTGCGAATGTAAGTTTTCTGCCATCTCAATACGGTTTGATTCAAGAATAATAACCTCGGGTTTAAGTGTTACAGATTCAAAATAACCGGCTCCGTTTTCTTCTTCCTTCATCACTCCCTCCGCACCGTCATGATAATCAACAACCGTGATTCCATTCTCAGAGCACAAATGCAAAAACCATAACATATGGCAGGATGAAAGAGAAGCGACAAATAGTTCTTCGGGATTATAGCAGCTTTTATCGCCCCGAAAAGATGGGTCAGACGACCCCAAAAGATCCGGTTTTCCACTCACCTGAATTCTGAAATCTCTTTGATACGCGCGATAGTCAATTGTTCCCTTCCCGAGGTTTCCGGTCCAGGTGAGCATGGTTTTATAGATATGTTTTTTCATCCTTTACTTTTTGTTTTGATGGAACCAATGCTTAGAAATTAGTATTGTTATCAATAACTATCCGGCCAAATTTAAATTCCAGGAATTATGACAAAAGATGACGTCTTTACTGCGATGATCCGGGAAGAATTGAACCAATACCAGCATTCTCTGTTATACAAAGAGAAGCAATGGCTTGAGGAAGGAAAATACTTTAAACTTGCTCAGAAAGGACTTCGACAGGCAAGAATTATGGGGATATTCGTCATTTTTTCAATTATTCTTTTTTCATTTGTCAGTGTCTATCATTTTATTGAGTACGGAAATACAGCAAATACCGTAAGCCTTTGGCTTGGAATTGGTTCATGGGTTTTTGTGATTATTTCAACGGTTTTCTATACGCGGGATATCCTGGAGAAAAAGAAAAGCATGGAACGCATTTTGAAACTTCTCGAAGCCCGGGAAGATTACTATCAATCAAAAAACAACAACGGGGACTAACTATGAAAAAAGCACTCTCAGCCGGACTCTTCATTGCAGGACTTTTACTTCTCTATTTTGGCTACCAGGAATACCAATCCATCGGCTCCGAAGTTGAAGAGTTTTTCACCGGGTCGCCAAGCGGTCAGGCAATGTGGATGTTAATTGGAGGCGCGGTTGCTGCGGTTGTTGGTTTGTTTGGCTTGATGAGAAAGTAAAAATTTTATCTTATTCTGAACTCCGACAGTTATCAGGACAGGCTTTGATTCAGAATCTCAATTCGCAGATGTTTCTCTCAGCTTCTCAACCGATTCATCCATATGACGCAATAAATCCCAGCGGTACATGCCGGCATTATGGCCGTCGTTCCAGGTAATTTTGAGGGCATGATTCCCTACCTGCTCCGCCGAAATAATCTTGAAGATTCGTGTTGGTTCTACAAGAAAAAGCTGTGGTTCAAACCGCCCCATTTGGCTGTGGCCGCCCCGGCATTCCACACACGGACAATTTTTCCGAAGTCCGAAAAGAGAAAACTCAGACGTGTGTCCATCCGCCCACTCAATCGTTAAAGTCTGGTCTGAATTGGAAACATCAACTGAAACAGGTTTAAATCGTTGATCCATGAACTATTTTGGATTGCTATTCGCTATTTGGGTTAGTAACATATCAAGTTGAAAAATACGATCAAAGCATGTGGATTTTAAATCTATTTTTATTCTTGACGGCTATTGCAGGAGTTTTTGTCGGGTATCAACCCTGGTTCCGATTTGACAGGCTCAATAAGAACAATGTCTTAAACGGCTCCCTCATTATTCTTTTTGTCTTCACTCTGTTGATGATTTTCTACACCGTCGGTTTCTTTCCCCAATCTGTAGCCGCTCCATTCATGATGATTCTCTATTCATTTCTGGCAGGCTTCTTTTTTGGATATGCGGCCCGTCTTTACAATCTCAGGAGTGAATCGGGGCAGGTTCTCTATCAATACCGGTCATTTTGGATCGACCATGCGCCGAATCTGCTTGCTGTTGCTCTCATTTTGTTTGGCATTTACAGAACAGCCGTTCTGACCGATCAGGCCATTACCGGGATTCGGGT
Source organism: Rhodohalobacter sp. 614A (assembly GCF_021462415.1). Lineage (NCBI taxonomy): Bacteria > Pseudomonadati > Balneolota > Balneolia > Balneolales > Balneolaceae > Rhodohalobacter > Rhodohalobacter sp. 614A. Next base: position 823,539 of record NZ_JAKEDS010000002.1, on the reverse strand, counting down.
TTCTTCCGGACTTTCTCTCGTCAGTTTTGGTGTGTTTACCTGGACATTGAAAGCTGTTCCTGAATTTCGCTCCAAAGGAGTAATTTTTTTGGATCGCTATATTCTTTGGGAAGAAGTGATTTCCTGGCGATGGGTCAGCGAAGAAGTTCTCGGGATGGAATATTTGGTTGAAGAAAACCGTGATGACGGACGGATAAAAGAATTTTCCACAACCATTCCGCAGGAGGAACGAAAAGAAATTGAAACCATTCTCAAATCAAAAATGGATGAATATGCAGAGGAACGAAAACAACGATTATTAGGCAAAGAAGATTAGCCTGCTCTTCCATGTTCAACCATCAGGCATTTGTCCTCAATGTAGGTAAATCCATTCGCTTCAGCCAGGGTTTTCGCTTCATCAGAACTAACCCCGATCTGAGTCCAAATCACAGGTTTCTGTCCGCTTTCATCAGCCCACTCAATGATCTCCTTAACCATCTTGGCCGTGTATTGACTGTTCCTGAAAATATCAACCATATCCACTTCAATATCATCAGGAATATCAGAGATTTGGGGATAACAGGATTGTCCTAAAACCGAATCTTCATTAGGATTGACCGGAATGATTGTAAAACCGGCATCTGCAAGATATTTGGCAATCCGATAGCTGGTTCGGGTAGGTTTCGACGAACACCCAACAATCACAATTGTTTTTGTTGAATTTAGAATCTCTTTTATAGACATAATTTACAAATGCGGTAAGGGGTTTCAATTCTCGATTGTGCGAAAAAAAGGTTACCTTTAAGTACGCAAAATTGATAATAAAAATACGAGGAATATTTTGTCTAAAGCAAAAGACGGAGATACCGTTAAAGTACACTATACCGGCACACTTGAAAACGGCGAAGTGTTCGATACATCTAAAGAAAGAGAACCGCTTGAATTTCAATTAGGACAGGGACAGCTCATCCCCGGTTTTGAAAAAGCAGTAATTGGGATGAGTGAAGGTGATTCAACAACTGTTGACATCCCCAGCGACGAAGCGTACGGAGAAGTAAGAGAAGACTTAATCATCAACGTACCAAAGAATCAATTGCCCGATGATGTAGAACCTCAAATTGGAATGCAACTACAGGTTAATCAGCAAAACGGACAACCCATTCCGGTTCGGATTACTGAAATCAAGAACGAAGAACTGGTTCTGGATGCCAATCATCCATTGGCTGGAAAAGACCTGACGTTTAACATTGAATTACTGGAAGTAGCTTAATTACAAAGGAGGATATGTAAAACAGTAGTCATTGCGAATGCAGCGAGTGAAATGTGGCAATCCCCTTATGTTTGGAGATCGCCACGTCCCGAAAAGCATGGGACTCGCGATGACGCATCAAGTTTTAAAAATTCTCTGATTAAATGTTATATGGCCGACTGCATTCTGTAGTCGGCTTCTTTTTTGATCCATACGAAATCGTTACATAGGCATCGCTAAATTATTATATGGCAAATTTTACAAAAAAAAGTTCCGTAAGCATTACCTGTCCCCTTGGCCTCGCCCCTTTTTTGGAGCAGGAAGTACAGGATCTGGGGTTTACGGTAACAAGCAAACGCGAGACAGGAATTGAAATCAAGGCCTCTTTGAATGAATGTATTCGGTTGAATTTCTGGCTTCGAACCGCCCACAGAGTTCATTTCCTGATTGACGAGAGAAGAATCCAAACTCCAGATCAATTAAAAGTCTGGATCAAAAAATATCCCTGGGAAGAATGGATTTCTGATGACGGCTATTTTTCGGTTACTTCACGTGTAGATCATCCAACCATTGAAAATGACCAGTTTGCAAACCTGATTGTAAAGGATGCTGTAGCCGACCGAATCCGTTTCAAAAAGAATCAACGGCCAGACAGTGGTTCTGATCTCCAAAAAACCGTTTTGTTTCTTTATTGGGATAAAAACATTGCAAGAATTTTTGTAGATACATCAGGTGAATCATTGTCCCGCAGGAATTACAGGGGATCTGGTGGACCGGCTCCGATGCAGGAATCACTGGCGGCTGCGATTGTAAAATCCACAAAATGGCAGCCAGGACAGCATTTTATCAATCCAATGGCGGGTAGCGGAACACTTGCGATTGAAGCCGTAATGCAGGCCACAAATCGTGCACCGGCCTCACTGAGAAACAACTTTGGTTTTATGCATATTCTCGGGTTTGATGATGATTACTATCAATCCATCCGGGATGAAGCCAAGCGTGGTGTGACAAAAAAAATCGAAGGCAAATTCATCGCAAGTGATAATGATCCGAATGCGATTATCGCAGCAAAAAAGAATGCCCAAACTGCCGGTGTGGATCACATGATAGACTTTGAAACCTGTGATTTTTCCAAGACTCCCGTTCCTGATGGTGACGGAGTAGTTGTTTTCAATCCACCCTACGGCGAACGAATCGGCAATCCCGATGATCTCGTGCCTCTTTATAAAGGCATCGGAGATTTCATGAAAAGTGAATGTCCGGGCAAAACCGGTTATGTATTCACAGCAAATAATAAACTCACAAAGAAAGTTGGATTGAGAGCTTCTTCCAGAACAACATTTTTCAATTCTACAATCGAATGCCGTTTGTTGGAGTATGAATTGTATAAGGGGTCGAAGAAGTAAAACAGAATTATATTCTAAGAAAATTGTCAGCCTGAGTACAAGCCGACCTAGTTTTAGAGGAGTATAATCGAAGTCTTATTGTTCTCTTTCGACTTCGTTATGAAGCAAAAGCAACTTCATAACTGCGCTCAAGATGCCAGTGTTTACTTATAATACTCGTTCCGAAGATCCCCTTCGGAACGTCCACCAGAAGCTCCGCTTCTATTCATTCAAGATTTTATACTTAAAACTTATCTCTTCCCGATAGCGCAAGCGTCCCGCTTGTGCCATTCAAGACTTTCATACTTAAAACTCATTTCCTTCTAACAACCGTAACCCCGTCTCTCAACGGAAGCATCAACTGCTCTACATCCATGTCATCCCTCACTATTTTATTGAGTCTGTGAATGGCCCGTGATTTCTCAGTGGACGGGCGAAGCACATCTCCGTCCCATAAAACATTGTCAATGACAAACAGTCCACCGGATTTCAATTTCGGCTTTAGCATTTCGTAATAAGTAGGATAACTGAGTTTATCCGCATCAAGGAAAATCAAATCGAATACTCCGGAAAGCGTAGGGATGATTTCCAGCGCATTCCCCATTTTCTGGTTAATGAGTTTGTTAAAAGGTTCTCTTTCAAAGAAGGATTTTGATATCTGCCGGTATTTCTCATTCATTTCCAGAGTGATCAGCGTACCATCCTCTGGCAAAACTTCAGCCATTGAGATCGCGGAGTATCCGGTAAACGTTCCAATCTCCAGGATTCGCTGGGCTCCCGAAAGCTGAATCAGAAACTTAAGCAATCGTCCGACCTGCCGGCCGGTCAGCATATCGGTGTACTCCAGATTCTCTTCGGATGCCTTAATAAGCTCCATCAAAATCTCTGATTCATTTGAGGTGAACGATTCCGTGTACTCTTCGATTTGTCTGTTTATCAATTCCATGCGTTATATTTAGGGTAAATTTTTGAGCAAATATATCAACAAGAGTTATTTTAGTGAAAGTCAGAATTTCTTATTTCGCTCGTAACTTTTGGGATTTTGAATCAAAGCCTGTCCCGGCAACTGTCGGGATTCAAAATGACTGGTATAAAGTACTCATTCAAAACACATTCCATTTTTGAAAAAATCCGAATCTGAATTCATACCGGCACAGGAATCTCGTTGGTTTATTTTTGTGTTCGATTTGTACATGCGATGGCTCTTTCGGCGGCGGTTTGAAAATGTTTGGGTAGATCAAAACTATCATCCGGAGCCAGACAGCAAAACCATCTACTATTTGAATCACACCTCGTGGTGGGACGGCCTGATTCCTCTCCTGCTCAACCGAAAATTATTCAGGCAAAATGCCCGCGCCATGATGGAAGACAAGCAGATGCGCGAATATGGCTTATTCAAACGAATCGGGGCTTTTTCTGTGAATTTGGAAAATCCCCGATCAGCAGTCCGGTCTCTCCGATATGCGGTTCAATCGATGAAACGGCCAAATGCCTGCCTGTTTATTTATCCTGAGGGAAAAATTGTTCCTTTCTCAACTGAAAAACCGGATTTTAAAAAAGGATTGGGATGGATCGTGAACCAGTGCCCCGAAGTTGATGTTGTACCTGTAGGAATTTATATCAGCCACGCGAAATCAGACAAACCGGAATTGTTTTTGAAAATTGGAAAAGCGCTCGAATTTGCTAAGTCTGCTTCCACGGATGAACTCAATTATTTTTTTGAGGAAAAATTAAGTATGGTTTTACAAGCACTGCTGGAAGATGCCCACAACAAAAATGACAAATTTGTAAACTTGTAATTTTTATTCTCGTTTATGCAAACCTCAACCACTCCAACCCAACCTTCGATAGAGATCTTCGGCGTCACTGTCATGGAGCCGATGGTTACGTTTACCGACTTCTGGATCACGGCTGTTTGTGTGTACGCTTTCATCAAACTTTTGAAACTGGACAAGAAAGGGAAAGTTCACCAATACATGCGGATGTACTTTCTCATTATGGCGCTGGCTACGTTCCTGGGCGGAGTTTTGGGACATGCTTTTCAATATGCCGTTGGCCTCACGTGGAAACTCCCTGGCTGGCTCATCAGTATGCTTTCTGTGATGTATATTGAGAGATCTTCGATCAAGCATGCAAGTCCGATTATAAACCAAAAATTCGCAAGGTTTTTGAGTGTTGCCAATGTTGTTGAGCTTCTTACATTTGCGGTCCTCGCCTTTTCGACTCTCAATTTTTTCTATATCCAGGTACACTCGGCGTATGGACTGGGACTGGTTGTGCTTCCCCTCCACTTTTGGGTTTACTGGAATACACGAAACGAAGGCAGCCGCATTATTTTTCTCTCTGTGATTTTTTCCATCCTTGCCGCCTTTTTCTACACCAGTGAGATTGGGCTTCACAAATGGTTTAACCATCTTGACCTGGCCCACACCGTGATGGCCATCAGCCTTTACTTCTTCTACCGTGGCGCGCGAAAACTGGAAGTCATGAAACCGGAAAATGTCCTCGCAAACCGTGGGAGTTTTAGGGATGCTGTGAAAGATGCGTTGACTTCCAAATAGCGCTAACCAGAACCGGCATATTGAATTTGACTAAAGACTCTGTGTGATGCATTTCATGATTTGATTCATATTTCACTTGAATCCATTTTAAAGCGAATCGTTTCTTTCTAATTCCCTCAAATTTCTTTATTTACGTTCTAAACTCATTGTTAACTACATATTCTTAAACCTTTCCAGCATGAAATATGCCTTTCTAATAATCATCTCATTTGTATTGTTTACAAACTGTTCCAATTCTGATGCAGCTGAAAATCAGGCAACTACTAACAACGAAACAGAAGAAATGTCTCAGCAATTACGCCATGTGGTCATGTTCAAGTTTAAAGAATCAGCGACCGAAACTGATATTAAAGAAGTGGAAGACGCTTTTTTAGCACTACCCTCAAAAATTGATACGATTAAAGATTTTGAATGGGGATTGAATAACAGTCCCGAAGGACTCAACAAAGGCTTTACCCATGCTTTTATTCTCACGTTCGACAGCGAAGAGGGACGAACCACCTACCTTCCCCACCCTGCTCATCAGGAGTTTGGAGAGATATTAAGCCCGCATTTGGAGGATGTGATGGTGGTGGATTTTTGGGTAAAATAGCAATAGAAAGAACTCAAACTATTGATTGACTTTTTTTGGGAACAGCGTTCAAAAACATTCCTATTCGCTATCTAAAAATATCTTCAATACATGCTTATTATCCTGTCCGATTAAACTTTATTCGGACAAAATATTCATTCTGTTTGCCATAAACGGGTGTTTCAGCTATTATTTTATAACATTGGCATTTGTGTACGGGTCGCTAAATACAAGTTAGTGCCTTAAACTTGCTTTGGTAAAATGTATGACAAGAAATTTTTAGAGAAAACACTCCAAACTGCTTTCAAAGATGCAGATGCCTTTCATATACCAAAAGGGATAACGAGACATCACGCTAATCGAGGTTGGTGGGTTCGTGTGCGAAGAGAAGGAGCCAAATTTCATAAATTCTTTACTGACAATTTATTTGGTTCAATGAAAGATTCTTTGAAAGAGGCTATTCTTTATCGTCATGAAGTTCTAGCTAATTTTCCTATAGAAAAGAAATCAAAATTCAATGCGAAAACCCTTGATCCAGACCCTGAAAAAAGGATTACTAGACGGGTAGAAAAAGGCAAATTAAGACCCTACATATATTGGAAAGCAAGATGGTATGATGAAGAATGGAACCTTCAATCTGACACATTTCCAGTTTATACGCTTGGTGAAGAAAAAGCCAAAGCTTTAGCTTTAGAAACAACTATCAAAAATCATAACCCAAAAGAAAAACCACCAGTTGATCTCACAGTATCTGACCCATATGTAAAGCATGAGTATAGAAAAGAATTAAAATCAGAAATAGAATTCTGGGCAGAATATTATGAAAAGACAAGAGTCCATAGAGGACAATCACAAAAGATTTCTGATTTAATATCAGAAGACCCTTTTTCATTTGAAGGTCACAAAAGACTCGTTCTTCATCAACAAATTGAACGTGATCCAAAGTTGAGACTAAAGAAATTAGAAGCATTTCTTGAAGAAAATGAAAAATTGTTTTGTGAGCTTTGTTCATTCAGTTTTAAAGATAATTATCCTTTTTTAAAAAAAGACATAATTGAAGTTCACCATATTGTTCCATTATCAAAACTCTCAAAAAAAACGAAGGTTAAACTATCTGACTTAATGTTATTATGTTCAAATTGTCATTTTGCAATACATCAAGGAGATGAGAAGAAAAACATAGAACGAGCTAAAGAGTATTTTAAATAAATTCAGACACTAACCAGTGTTTCCTGCGGACCGGTTACGGCTTCTCGCTGAACTATTTATTGACAGTCCGGCCGCAAAAACACCAGACCGTTACTTCGCAATCTCCCAAACCCTCGCATCTCTTCCGGGCAACATAGTCTCTATCAATAATACTCCATCTTCTGTTTCTAAAGTAAATTCATCTTCCTGTGTAAGTTCTCTCACAGAATAGGTTCCATCCTCTTCCATTTGAAGAGAGATGCTCACCTCCTCTTCGGTTTCAGCGTGGTTAATGGCAAACAGTAAGTAGCCGTCTTCGTTTTCCTGGAGCTGTATATCCACGATGGCGGATTCACTGCCGTCGTGGGAACTGGTTACTTTTTGGTTTACACCGGCCCAGTCTGCGAGACCTTTTATGAAAGCAGCGTTTCCGGGTTTCAATTCGGGATGATTGGCCAGCCCGAGAAAGGTGCCGATCATCATCGCTTCGCCATTCCCGTATTTGTGAACGGTGAGAGCTGGTTTTCCGGTCAGTCCGAATGTTGCAAGAATATCAATCTCGGAACCGGCATAGGGTTTAAAGCTGCTTCCGTATAAAAAGCCGGTCAGCTTCCCTCCCGCTCCAAGCGGAATTGTTGCGGGGTGTTGGCGGTCAATCAACGGGAAGTCGAGGTCTTCTTCGCGCATCCACACCTGGTCCTCGTAAACGCCGAACACTTCGGTCAGTCCCATTCCGGGAATCCGTTCGGAGGCATAGCCGCGTTCATCATTCCACGCGGTTCGGGCTTCAGCTACTGCATATCCTCCGTTTTCTACAAATCGCTTTAAACCGTTAGCAGCTTCATCAGTCAGCATCATCGACCAGGGTAAAATAACCAATTTGTACTGCGAGAGATCTTTATTCTCCAAATCTTCCCGATGGATAAAGTCAACATCAATATTGTTTTCTGCAAAAACGCGGTAATAGCCAATTAATGAATCGTGGTGTCCGCTCGGATAATCGGCCCGCCGCTGCGCTCCGCCAACCATCTGTGAAAGCGGATTGTAAACAAGAGCGACCTGTGCAGGAACCGGCTTCGATTTCAGGAAAAGATCTTTGTTCTTCGTCACTATCTGCGCAATTTTACCTGCATTTCTCGCGCGATCGGTGAGACTTCCGTCCTGGTTAATCAACCCGTATCCGCCGGATTCATACCCAGACGACATCGGGTGATACGCGTAGATATTAATTCCCCTCGCTCCTTTGGAAATGGCTGTCCATGCCCAAACGTTGTGATCGCCCGGCGTAACCGGATCGCTGACAAGAAGGGCAATCGTTCCCTTTCCAGCCTGGAGTTCGCCAACATACCAGCCGTTGTTATCGATATTGGCACTGCGGGAAAAATCCATCATGTTCATCACACGCCAGGCCGGCCAGTGCCGGTCAGGATGATTGTGTTTCGGATAAAGCGATACACCGTAATAATCAACAGCATCAGCCATCAGGAAATCATCGGTGGCACCCTCGCCCATGTGTGGAGAAATGATAATGGATGAGACAGCCGCATGAGACGTTACAACATGCTGCATATCCGCATCCCGAATGGCGTTATAGCGGTCGGACAGATCTTTCTGAAGCTTCTCGTAGATAAATGTCTTCCAGTCGATGTAATCGGTGTAACTCAGAATCGTACTAAATCGCGGCGGACTTACCTGGTTCCACGAATTGAAACTCCGGTGCCACGCCGTATTCAGGTTATCCAGCGAGCCGTATTTCTCCCGAAGCCAGTTTCTAAATCGTGACTGCGTGTAGCTGCAATAACAAAACTGTGCATTCTGCACATAATCAATATTCGACCAATTGATGATGTGCGGTTCACTCCACAAATCCCAGCCAATCAGGTTATCGTATTCGTTGGCTACTTTCGCGGTTTCGGTGTAGAAATTCATCATCGCCTCGTGCACGCCGGCATGATCCACACAATAACCCGGCGCCGCCTGAGGTTCTACCTGAACACCGCTTTGCGTGGTAAATTTTGCATCCGAATATTGGCTGCCGAGCCACTCCGGGGCCGAATCCGCATACACCTGGATAAATACTTTCAGGCCAACTTCATCTGCCAGTCTCATCAATAATCTCAGGTTTTCAAAATGATATTCGCCTTCCCTCGGTTCCACCCGCTGCCATTCCACCCAGGTTCGCACGGTGTTGAATCCCAAATCCCTGATTTGTTGAAGGTCTTTTCGCCACTCCTCTTCAGACTCAGGATTTATGGTTGAAAGCATCGGGGCCCGGGCATCACCACCGCTGTACCAGACTGAAAAGGGGAAAAAATCCGGCTCAAAAACCTGGTTTGGATGAGGTTGAGCAATTCCAAAAAACGGCAAAAGAATGAGAATCAGAAAACAGAAGGACAGTTTTTGGCGCATAGTCTTTTGATGGATTGAAATTTGTATCACCAGAATTCTAAAAAATAGAAAAAGGTGAGATCAGAAGGCAGTTTAAAATCAGAAACAAAAGCAAATTTTAGCAATTAAAAGGATTGTAACCTATATCATGGAAATGAAAAAAGTCCTGACCGTCATATTAATCGTTGCGCTGGTTCTGACCGGACTCAGAATTTATCTGCCGTATTGGGTTACCGGCTATGTGAACAGAGTTCTGGATGACGTTCCCGGATACCACGGATCGATTGAAGATGTAGACCTGCACTTGTTCCGGGGCGCATACCAAATTGAGGGATTGAATATGGTTAAAACCGGCGAGGATATTCCCGTTCCTTTTCTGGATATTCCCCTGATTGACCTTTCCGTGCAATGGAGTGCCCTATTCAGGGGAAAAATTGTGGGTGAAATCAAATTGTTCGAACCGGAATTAAATTTCGCGGCAGGCAGTACAGGTTCTCAGACCGGATCAGAAGCCGATTGGACGACACCAATCAAGGAATTAATGCCGTTACAGATTAACCGGTTTCTTATCGAAGACGGCGTAATCACCTACAAAGACTTTGGATCCAATCCTGAAGTTGACCTTCGTCTGGACAGTCTTCAGATGGAAGCCACCAATCTCCGGAATGTGGAAGGACGAAAAGGCACATTGCCATCTTCCATAACACTCACCGCTAAATCTATCGGTCGTGGGTTTCTGGATATTTCTTGTGATGCAAACATCGTGAAAGACGTTCCTGATTTTGATCTCTCTGCTAAATTTGAGGGAGTTCAAATGACCGCCCTTAACGATTTTACCGAAGCATATGCCAAGCTGGATTTTGAAGGAGGAACCTTCAACCTGTACACTGAAATGGCCGCTTCTGATGGAATCCTTGAGGGGTATGTAAAACCCGTCATGACCGATCTGAAAGTCTTTGATCTCAAAGAAGATTCAAAGGAACCTTTAAGGGCTTTGTGGGAAGGGATTGCCGGATTTATAACTACGATTTTCAAAAATCAACGAAGAGATCAATTTGCCACACAAGTTCCTTTTGAAGGAGACCTGAATAATCCCGACACTAAAATCTGGCCGACCATCGGAGGAATTCTCAGGAATGCGTTCATCAAAGGTTTTTCTAAAGACGTTGAAAACTCCGTCTCTTTTGATGAAATCGTCAATTCATCAGAATAAACCATTTAATCATCTATTCTGATTCTGATCCGATTCGTGCTCTCTTCGGATATCTTCCACCAAACGTCGGGCTGATGGGTCCTGTTGTTTCCTCAAATGGTTGATGGTCGAATCAACATCTTCTTTTTTGTATCCCTGGTGAAGTTTTGCAATGGCTTCAATTTTAAAAGGCTCAGCCCAAAACCCGGTGATGTGTGGAATCAAACCTTTCACCATTTTATCAGGGATTTCATCATAGTACAGAGGAGAGTCCTGTTCCTGCTCAAATCTTCTAACTAATTTTTTAAGTGACTCTTCTAAATCATTGCCGGATTGAATTTTAAGACGAACATTAACATGAACGGCAGAATAATCCCATGTACTCACCCCTTTTCGTTTATACCATGAAGATGAAACATAAGCCTGTGCACCGTGAAAAATGAGCAATGCTTCCCGGCCATTTTCCAGGTACTTGATCTGTTCGTTATACTCGTTTGAAATGTGACTGAAGAGGCGAAAATTCTTCGGGTCTCCGTCTGCAAGTACCGGAATGTGAGTGGCAAGAAGCCGGTCTCCATTCAGAACAAATGTTGCAAACGGATGGGCATTGATAAATTCATAGACATATTCAGGATCATTTTTTACATACTTGTCCTTTTGATACATAAGAGCCTGTTAAAAATTTTAGCAACAATTCAGTGAGAATGAAACGACTCTAAATTAGAAAAAATCATCTTGCAAGAAACATATGAATATTCTTTCCAAACATCTGTGAATTAAGTCCTGAACTGCCTATTTTAAGCTGATTAGAGAATCTGATTTATGACTTTCATGCGAAGATCGTTTATAGTGTTGTTTCTTGGCTTTCTGTTTGCTGCCTCATCATGTTCCAAATTTTTGGGTACATATGACGGACCAGAGATCGTTTCACATGGATTTGTAAAAGGCATTACCCCTTCCAATACCCAGCTTTTTAATGATCGGTTATACCCCACGGTTCAGGCAAACTGGAACGGCCCGGGTGGAGATAAAGTTTGGCTCGCCGTCAATCTTGGTGCAAGTACGGAACCATCAACTTCTGTGGATGACAATCCCGGTGCAGCCGGTTGGTTTTTCCAATTCAATAGCAAACAGGGGTACTATCACAATGGCACGACACTGACTCCCCAATGGAAAATTATTTCAATTAATGAAGATACCAACTGGGAACCTGCCAATGATCCGTGTACACTGCTTCTTGGTCTTGGCTGGAGAATACCTACCGTTGTGGAGTTACGGGCCTTCAGGGAAGCACCGGTTAGTCAGGGAGGAATGGGCGAAGGAAACCGAACGTCAGCTTTTAATTCTACACTTAATTTACATACGGCTGGAAGACTTCAATCGTTAAATGGTCATTTGATTGACCGTGGAATCAGGGGAAATTACTGGGCTTCTGATCAGTTTTCCAATTCAAGTGGCGAAGTGTTAGGATTTGCTGAAGCCAGCAGTACCTTTGCCGGCAATAAAGCATTCGGACGATCTGTACGCTGCATTAAAGATTAAATAAGTAGGCTTTCATTATCACTGCAACTTTACTTCGTTGTTGCTTTTCTATGATTTTTGCATTTACATATAGAATATCGCTCTGAAAATGAATTCATTCTAATGAAAAAAAACGCCAAAAAAGTAGCAAGGAAACTTCAAAGCGCATTTATTCAGAGACCTGCCAAGCGCACACATCGTAAACCGCCGGGACAGAAACCCGGTACCGCGATTTATACCGGTATCCAGAGAATGGACGAAGTCATTATGACGGTTCATGATTTTGATGAACAGCATTATGACAAAATTCCGATCAAAAAAATTGAAACGTCTGAGCCCTTTTTGCAGTCAGAATCTAAAACGTGGATTCAAATCCAGGGCCTTCATGATGTGGAGAAATTGCGAAGTGTCTGGGATTATTTCGAACTTCATCCATTGATCCAGGAAGACATTGTAAACATGTCTCAGCGTCCGAAGATTGAGCATTATTCGGATTCGGTGTTTATCGTAATGAGAATGATCACTCATAAAGATAACGGATCGGAATCTCAGGATCTCGAAACAGAACAAGTAAGTATTGTTCTGGGGAAAAATTATGTCCTCTCTTTCCAGGAAAGCGACACTCCTGTTTTTGATCCGATTATTAAACGCCTTGAAATGGAGAATACCCGGCTCCGGAAACTCGATGCAGATTATTTGGCTTACGCTCTCACAGATACCATTGTGGATCATTATTATCACGCACTCGACCTGATCGGGGAAACACTTGAGGATCTCGAAGAACTTGTAATTTCGGAACCGGATGAAAAACACCTTCAAAAAATTCACGCCATGCGGCGCGATCTTATCTATTTCAGAAAATCCGTCTGGTCTCTCAGAGATGGACTGAATTCTCTGATCAGAGATGAATCACCACTAATTTCTGAAGAGGTGAAGGTTTTTATCCGGGATGTGTACGATCATCTTGTCCAGGTGATCGACAGTATTGAAACCAGCCGGGAAATGGTTTTCGGACTTTATGATATGTACATGTCCGGACTGAGTAACCGAATGAACGAAGTAATGAAAGTTCTGACGATTATAGCCACGATATTTATTCCGCTTACGTTTATTGCCGGAATTTATGGAATGAATTTCAACCCGGAAGCAAGTCCCTGGAATATGCCCGAACTAAGTTGGTACTACGGCTATCCAGCATCGCTGGCCATTATGGTGGTTTTAACAATCCTGATGATTTTTTATTTCCGGCGAAAAGGATGGCTTTAAGACTGCATTGTATTTTATTTCTGAATATATTCCACTTAATCAAAAATTATCATCTTAACACACCTATCCAATACCATAACACACTGTAATGGATGTACAAAATCTTGTACGTGAACAGGTAACTATTCGATTTGCCGGTGACTCTGGCGATGGCATGCAACTCACCGGTTCCCTGTTTACGAACACAACTGCACTCGAAGGAAATGATTTACGAACCTTGCCCGAATTTCCGGCCGAAATTCGCGCCCCAGCAGGAACCGTTCCCGGGGTTTCATCCTTTCAGCTCCATTTTGGGAGCAGGGAAATCCTCACACCCGGCGATGCTTGTGATGTTTTAGTTGCTATGAATTCAGCCGCCCTCAAAGCGAACCTTTCTCTTTTGAAAAGAGGCGGAACAGTTATTGTAAATACTTCCGGCTTTGATAAAAAAAATCTAAACCTTGCCAAATACGGTGAAGAAAACAATCCGCTGGAAGATGGTACTCTCAGTGAATACACCGTTTATGAAATTGACATCACCAAGCTGACCAAGGAGAGCCTTTCGGATACGGGCCTCTCTTACAAAGACGTTGAGCGGGCTAAAAACATGTTTGTTCTGGGGCTACTCTACTGGATGTACAACCGGCCGCTGGAATCAACGGTCTCTTTCCTGGAGAATAAGTTTAAGAATAATCCGGAAATCGCTTCAGCCAATGTTAAAGTGTTGAAAGAAGGTTATCACTTCGGTGAAACGGCAGAAATATTTTCAGAAAAATATACCGTTCACAAAGCGTCAATCGGACCGGGTGAATATCGAAGTATCACCGGAAATAAAGCTTCTGTACTGGGATTGGTTGCAGCGACAAGACAGGCAAATCTGCCACTCTTTTTTGGCTCCTATCCTATTACACCTGCTTCAGATGTTCTTCATGAACTCTCCAAGTTAAAAAACTTTGGAGTAACTACGTTCCAGGCTGAAGATGAAATTGCTGCCGTATCGTCTGCAATCGGCGCAGCTTTTGGGGGTAACCTCGGTGTCACAAGCTCTTCTGGTCCGGGAATAGCTTTAAAAGGAGAAGCCATAGGGCTGGCCGTAATGCTGGAATTACCATTGGTGATTCTGAATGTTCAGCGTGCCGGTCCATCAACTGGTATGCCTACAAAAACGGAACAGTCTGATTTATTGCAAGCTATGTATGGCCGAAATGGAGAAAGTCCTGCAATTGTAGTAGCACCTTCAACTCCGGCCGATTGTTTTGATGCCGCTTTTGAAGCCTGCCGACTCGCACTGGAACACATGGTTCCCGTCTTTTTCCTTTCGGATGGGTATCTTGCCAATGGCTCAGAGCCGTGGAAATTTCCTCAGCAAAAAGATCTGAAACCAATTGAAGTTACATTCGAGCCGCCCCGAAATGGCGAAGATGCTCAGCCTTTTATGCCTTACAGGCGTGATGACCGTCTCGTTAGAAAATGGGCGATTCCCGGAACCAAGGGAATTGAACATCGGGTTGGTGGACTTGAAAAAGAAGATCTGAGCGGAAATGTTTCTTACGATCCGGAGAATCATCAAAAAATGACTCTTATCAGGCAGGAAAAAGTAGATAAAGCCGCCGATAACATTCCGCTTCAAAAAGTTGACAGTGGTAATGATTCGGGAGATATCCTTGTTCTTGGCTGGGGTTCAACCTACGGATCTATCAGAACAGCTTTGAGAGAACTGCGAAATGAAGGGCTGGACATCTCTCATGCACATATTAAGTATCTGAATCCATTTCCAAAAAATCTTGAAGAACTGATTTCGGGATTCAACACGATCCTGGTTCCGGAAATGAATAGCGGTCAATTAGTTCGTTTGATTCGCGACAAATTTATGGTTCCTGCCATTGGAATTAGCAAGGTTAAAGGCCGGCCATTTTTTGTTGATGAATTAATAAGAAAAATTAAAGACGCTATTTCTTCCAAATCAAACGGAGAAGCATAATGTCACTTGTTACACAAATTGATAAGCATTTAAAAAACGGAAACAGTGAACCTGAAAATATTTCTTACAGCAGTAAGGACTTTTCTTCCGATCAGGATGTACGTTGGTGCCCCGGTTGTGGTGATTACACCATTTTAAAACAGGTACAAAATACCATGCCCGAAATTGGCGTGGACAAGAAAGATATTGTATTTATCTCCGGGATAGGTTGTGCGGCCCGGTTCCCCTATTACATGGATACATTTGGAATGCATTCCATTCACGGAAGAGCTCCTGCAATTGCTACCGGTTTAAAAGTATCGCGGCCAGAATTAAGTGTTTGGATAATCACAGGTGATGGCGACTCTTTATCTATCGGAGCCAATCATTTCATCCAATTACTTCGAAGAAATGTAAATGTTAATCTTCTTCTTTTTAACAACCAGATTTATGGCCTGACGAAAGGACAATATTCCCCAACTTCACCTGAAGGATCTGTCTTTAAATCTACTCCATATGGATCCATTGATCATCCGTTCAACCCACTTTCTTTGAGTTTGGGAGCAGATGGAACGTTTGTTGCCAGAGCCATGGATAGAGATCCTCGTCACCTTCAGCAAATGCTGCAACGTGCAAGCCAGCACAGAGGTACTTCAATGTTGGAAATTTATCAGAATTGCATCGTTTTTAATGATGGCGCATTCGAATTATTTACGGATAAAAAATCCCGCCCGCGGGAAGCGATTTATCTTGAAAATGGAGAACCTCTTATTTTTGGAAAAGAGAGTGAAAAGGGAATTCGCCTTGATGGATTAAAGCCTGAAATCGTGTCTCTTGAGGATGGTGAATATTCCCGGGACGATCTCTGGATTCATGATGAAACGGATACTACAAAAGCTCATTTGCTGTCACGTTTCTTTGATCAGCCTCGCGATGAGACGGAGTCTCACTTTCCACGGCCTTTTGGTGTTCTTTTTGCCGTTGACCGTCCATGCTATGATGGAGGTGTAAATGCGCAGGTGAATGAAGTGATTGAACGTAAAGGCGTTGGAGATCTGGATGAGCTTCTTCGAGGACCTGAAACGTGGACTGTAGGATAATTATAACATGAGATTCTGAATTAAATTCAGAATCTCATTTTCCACTCTTATTTATAAAGATCGTCCGAGTTGGGCAAGTTCATATGTATTTATAAGAAGCTGCTCGTGTCTCTTCAGGTCATCTGTTGTTAATTTCTTGCTGATCTTGATATATAAAATATCCAGAATCGTATCCAAAAGATGTCTCTCCTCTCTCAAAAAAGGTTGCTTTAAATCCACATTTTCATCACTCAGATACACTACCTCAATAGAAAGTGGTCCATTCCGAATTTTTTGGTTTTCTGAGACGAGTTTAATCTCACTTTCCTCATAATTACTGGTTTGATATTCTTCACCGTTGTACCGGATACAGGCTCCCGTAACAGATGGGAATTGGAATCCGATGGGAATGTGCATTAAAGATCGCTGAAGAAGCTGAGAGATAGTGAATTCCTGTTCGTCCAAACTGGTGATATTCCACAGGCATTTCTGCTCTTTCATTCTTCTTTTTTCGTTCTCGAGTGCATGATCTCGTTGAAGTTCCACCTCTTTTTCTTCTGAAATATCAATCATCAAACCATCCAGCCAAACCGGAACTCCGTTCTCTTCTTTGATTGTAACAAGATCCCGAATCCAGACGATATCGCCATCAGAATTGATCATTCTGTATTCAATGGTATGATTCCCCCCTTCTTTAATCGCTTTTTCAACTTTTGCACTTGCCTTTTTCCGGTCTTTCGGATGAATATGTTCAATCCAAAAATAGTGATTGTTAAACCAATCGGATTCCGCATAACCCAGAATATTCACCGTCTGGGGACTCACATAAATGTATTCAAACGTATTCAAATCCACCTCGCGGACAATTCCATTAATCGACTGCACAATAGATCGAAACCTGTACTCGCTTGCCTTTAATTTTTGCTCTGTATTTGAATAATGTCGGCTGCGGTTAATCTCTCTCCGAATAACAAACTGAAGTTGCTTAAGATTACTCTTTAAAACGTAATCCGTGGCGCCATTCAAAACCAAGGTATCTACTGTGGCATCTTCCCATTCCAGGTCAGAAACAAAAATAAACGGTATATGCAGATCCCGTTCGCGTACATAAAAAAGAGCATCAACCCCCTTGTAATCCGAGAGCTTAAAATCACATATGATAATATCATAGTAACTGAGCTTGTAACTATCTTTCAGTTTATCATACGATTCGATTACATCGATCTTGCAATCTCCATACAAGTCGATTAATTCATTGTAAATGATTTTTCTATCCTTTTCGGAATCTTCGATGAGACATATTCTAATTTGATTCATCATATTTGCTCATTAGAAATTGTGTGAATAACGACCAGATACAATTTGCTAAACCCTTTGAAAGAACTGGCCCAAAAAATTACCTCCACGTATTGCCAACCAATATTTATTTGGAATCATCTCCCCGACAGATTTCCAAATTGTAGTTTAT
Source organism: Rhodohalobacter sp. 614A (assembly GCF_021462415.1). Taxonomy (NCBI): domain Bacteria; kingdom Pseudomonadati; phylum Balneolota; class Balneolia; order Balneolales; family Balneolaceae; genus Rhodohalobacter; species Rhodohalobacter sp. 614A. The sequence continues at coordinate 805,753 of NZ_JAKEDS010000002.1, read as the reverse complement.
GAAGGCGAACAGCTTTACTTGTTATTTTTAATATACTCAATATTAATTTTCTTTAACATTAATTTTTTTAAGACATGCCTATCTGTAACTATTTAAATAATAAAAGTTTGATGACCAAAATCATTGAGATGCAAGTAATTATCAAATTCATCGTAATTCTTTTGCGCGCAGATAAGCGGATGAATGGGTTCATTGCATTTTCTTCTCTTCTATTATTCTATGGATGATTAGACAAGAGCAGTAAAAAAATAGCAGATAGTGTTACACTAATTTCCCAATAAAAAAACCCTTGCCTAACAAGTAGACAAGGGTTTTAAATCAATTGTGGAGATGGCGGGAGTTGAACCCGCGTCCGAGAAGGTAAATCGTCAAGCATCTACATGCTTAGCTATTGATTAAGGTTTCGGATGAAGCAATGCTCAATAGCAAAGCAACTCCATCCTATTCTGTATTAAGTTCTCCTTCCACGCAACAGACATGCGCTTGGGAAAAGCCAGTTTTATCGGCGCTCGCGATGGGTCCTACTGGCAAGTACCCAAAGGAACGGACTCGTCAGTTTATGCTGCGAGTCTGTAAGAGTAATTGTTGTCAATTACATTATTCCATGATGAATGTTTAACGAGATTCATCGGTCAATCTCGGCATGCAGCCTGCAATTGTACTCAACCCGTCGAATCCGGTACATCCCCAAAATTTCAATGAACAATAAATCGGTTTAAAACTTCTTTTCCCGATTCACAGTTAATATAACGTTTTTTTAGCGGGAATCGTATTCTGGATCATTATTAAAGTTCTGCGTATCTGAATATCTTCAAAACTATTTTATTACCATTTAATTCAGTGATTTAATATTCATTTCACCGGAATTTCCTGATAACTTTTTAAGTTCAAGAGACGTGTAATTGACAAACTCAAAACACTCAAAAATTATTTCTTTGAAGTTAAAACTGCTGCTGTTCATCTCATTGGCTCTCATTCCGTTTTTTAAGGCAATGGCTCAGGATAATGCCTCGGTTAACGGATTTATCACCGATAGCCAGACCGGAGAAACTCTTTTAATGGCCAATATTGCCCTGATGGAAATCAATCGCGGCACATCTTCCAATACATCTGGATATTACACGATCACAAATATTCCTCCGGGAAATTATACCCTTGCCGCCAGTTATATCGGTTTCAGAAGATTTGAGGCAGAAATTGAATTGGAAGCCGGTAAAAGCTTACGATTTGATATAGAACTGATTCCGGAAGGTGTTGAAATGGAGGCGATCTATGTTGAATCGGAAGCGGAACGTGAAGAACTCCGGAATATCGGAACTGCCCAGGTTGATATCGAACTCATTAAAGAACTTCCTTCAGTAATTCAACCGGATGTTTTTCGTTCTATTCAGCTTCTTCCCGGAGTGAAAGCAGCTTCTGATTTTTCCAGCGGTTTGTACATTCGTGGCGGAAGCCCCGATCAAACCTTGATTCTCCTGGATGAAACAACTGTATATAATCCTTCCCACTTTTTTGGTTTTTTCTCCACATTTAATCCCGATGCGGTGAAAGATGTTCGTTTATATAAAGGCGGATATCCTTCTGAATTTGGCGGACGAATCGGTTCTGTTTTAACCATTTTCAACAAAGATGGAAACCGAAATGAAACCAGTGGAGCCGTCAGTCTGGGTCTGCTCTCATCAAGAGCTTCAATTGAAGGTCCGTACAGCAAAGGTTCATGGATGCTGGCTGTTCGCAGATCTACACTGGAACCTTTGTTGGCCGTACTCAGGCAAAGCGTGGATAACGTTCCGGATAAATTCTATTTCTACGATATCAACGGAAAACTGAATTTTGATGCAACTCCAAATGACCGTCTTTCTCTGGCCTTCTATTCCGGGAATGATAATGTCTCGTTCCCGTTCCAGGAAGATGGAAGCATTCTTCTTAAATATGGAAATCAGACCGTTACCGCTCAGTGGAGGCGTATCTTCACAGAGAAGCTTTTTGGTACATTCACGGCAACCGGATCCAGATACTTTAATCAACCGGAATTTGATATTGCCGGCACGCCTTTTGAAAGAGATAATGAAATCTATGATTTTTCTTTAAAGGCTGACCTGGAATATTTGCCCAATGAGAAACACACGTTTAAAGCAGGTATTTGGGCCGGAAATCTGAACCTGAGTTTCAGAGACCGTTTTGACAATATGGATACGTTTAATGAACGAATTGAATCCCAATACTTATCTGCTTTTTTTCAGAATGAATGGCGTCCATCCAATCAGTGGAAATTTACGGGAGGAATACGGTTAAATTCGTTCTCGGAAGGAGATTATCTGAGATTAGAACCAAGGCTTTCCACAGAATTTCGCCCCATTCAGAAAATCCGTTTTCAGGCTGCTTATGGCCGATATTATCAATACCTGACCCTTATCACAAACGAAGCATTTTCTGGTTTTGATCTGTGGCTGACCTCCGATGAAGGAATTTCACCGGCTTATGGCGACCAATTTGTAATAGGTGCTAAAACAGTTCCTTTCGAAGGATATGGATTTGATGTTGAAATTTACTACCGAACAATGCGAGATCTTTTTGAACTGGATCCCTTTCTGAATGATGCGGCTGGCCAGGAATACTCCGAACTTTTCAGGGTCGGAAAAGGATATGCATACGGCCTGGAAGCTTTTTTTGAAAAACAGGTGGGACGGTTTAACGGCTTTGTGGGATATACTTACGGAGTCACCCGGAGAAAATTCCCCGGTTTTAATTCCCCGATTCTTGATGATCCCACACAGGCAAAATTTTATCCGCCAAAATATGACCGAACTCATGATGTAAATGTTACCGCCAGTTATCGATTGTCGGATCGATGGAGTCTTTCTGCCGTCTTTAATTATGCAACCGGCCAGGCATATACCGAACCTCTCGGCAGATATCAACTTTCAGATATTCCCTGGGATAACGGCGATCGGGATGTTTTTGTGGTGGGGAATGTGAATGCGGCACGCCTTCCCTCCTATCATCGGTTGGATTTGTCCTTCAGCAGACAGGGTACATTCTTTAACCTGGGTGAAGCCGAATGGCAGTTACAGATCATCAACGTTTATTCGCGTAGAAATATCTGGTTCTACAATTATGATTTTGATGAAAATCCTATTGAAAGACAAGACGTAACACTGCTGCCAATACTTCCCTCCATTTCATACACAGTAAATTTTTAGAATGATGAAATACTTGTCAATAATTCCGGTTCTTCTGTTTCTCATTGTTGGATGCGATCCTTATGAACAGGATACTTACCAGGAATACGTAGTGGTTGAAAGTTACGCAGTTGCGAATGATACTTTACCGGCAGTTAGAGTTTTTAAAACCAACCCGGCCGATGAGGTTTATATTCTGTCGGAATCCATACTTACGAATGCAAATGTACAGATCGTACTCTTGGATGAAAATGGAAATGAAGACGAGATTTTTGGTTACACCTACAATTCCCTCAAGAAAATCTACGAACCTGAAAATTTCATCCACCAGGTAATACCAAAAAGAACCTATCGCCTGGATGTATCTTTTGAGGACCGATCTGAGGTGATCCAGGCCACAACTACAGTTCCGGATGGTTTTAGTGTTATCAATGAAATTCCGGTTAGCCTAACCTATCAAGCCAATCAGTTGGAGCTTGTTCTTTCAGCTACTGAGAAAACTCAACCTCAGAATGTGTTTGTGTTCAGCGCCATAGCCCTTCATGCAAGTATTGATAATATGACTCCTTTTTACCGGGCAGCAATTGATGAAGATGATGTTGAATACACAGATTTTGAAATCAATTCTTCGGGGCTTATCAATGAAGGGAGCTTCGAAGAAAATTCAGATGGAACCATTACACTGCAATATCCATGGCTGGGCGTAGCTTTTTACGGTGAGACATTAATCGTAACTCAATCCGTAGACAAAAATCTGGTGGACTTGATTCGATCTCAACAGGTTCAGCTTGGAGGATCTACGTTATCACCCGGAGAGATACCAAACCTGATTTATCAAACGGATGGAGGAATAGGTATCTTCGGAAGTCTTTCATCCGACACCGTTTCAACAATATTCCTCCGTCCGTCCTAAAAAGAAACTCACTCTATTTTAGAGAAGCATACTCAGTGGATTTTCCAGAAGCTCGCGTAAGGTGCTCAGGAAATCCGCAGCTTTTGCTCCGTCTACAACTCTGTGATCACTGGAAAGTGTTACTTTCATTCGCTTGCCCGGAACCACTTCTCCATTTTTCACAACAGGTACGTCACGAATAGCTCCAACTGCAAGAATACAAACATTTGGCGGGTTGATAATGGCTGTGAATTCTTCAATTCCAAACATTCCGAGATTGCTCACGGTAAAGGTACTTCCTTCCATTTGTTCCGGTTGAAGTTTTCGGTCTCTGGCGAGTCCGGCCAATTCTCTGGTTTCGGATGAAATCTGTCGAAGGTTTTTCTTATCAGCATGTTTGATAACGGGAGTCATCAAACCCTCTTCAATTGCAACGGCAACAGCTACATTTACATCCCCATGTTGACGAATCACATCATCCATCCATGAAGAATTTACATAGGGATGTTTTCTGAGAGCAACCGCACATGCTTTCACTACGATATCGTTGAAACTGATTTTCACATCGCTGATTTCATTCAACCGAACACGGGCGTCCATTGCATTTTCCATGTCGATATCAATCGTTTCATAGAAATGCGGATTTGTAAATTTACTCTCAGAAAGGCGACGAGCTATTGTTTTTCTCATCTGGGAAATCTTGATATCCTGGCCTTCTTCAGATGCAAATGAAGGAGCCGAAGCTGCAGATGGTTTATAATCCTCAATATCTCGTTTAACAATTCGTCCTTCCGGGCCCGATCCCTCAACCTGGTTCAGATCAATTCCCTTGTCCTCTGCCATTTTACGCGCCAGAGGTGATGCTTTTATCCGTCCATTGTCGGATGAGGTTTGAGAAGGTTCTTCTTTTTTCTCTTCTTTCTGAGCCGATTCTTTCTTGTCGGATTTTTCCTCTTCTTCAACGTCAGCTTTTTCTGGTTCGGATCCGCCCGCAGCTCCATCGAGAATATCACTAATATCTTCTCCTTCTTCACCTACCACAGCCATAAGGCCTCCTAACGGAATGGCATCTCCTTCTTGTGCAAGAATTTTGAGGATCGTACCCTCATCAAACACCTCAACTTCCATCGTTGCCTTGTCGGTTTCCACCTCGGCAATAACATCTCCGGAACTTACCTTATCTCCTTCTTTTACATTCCACTTGGCGATAACCCCTTCTTCCATGGTATCGCTGAGTTTGGGCATCTCAATTTTTATGGCCATAATATCAGTTCGTTATTCAAATTTGGTTTAGAATCTATTAAATATCAGTAATTTTTTAATCGGTATGCTGTTTAACTACGATAGGTAACTGCATTTACAGCATCAATAACCTGTTTTGCATCTGGTAACCAAAGGTCGAAAAGTTTCTTGGAAAACGGAGCACTTACATCAGGTAAGGTCACTCTTCTAACAGGCGCATCAAGATAATCAAATGCCTCGCGCTGAATTAAGAATCCTGCCTCTGACGCCATTCCGCCAAAAGGATGAGCTTCATCCACAATTACACAACGATTAGTTTTTTTGACAGATTCAATAACCGTTTCTATATCAAACGGTTTGATTGTTCTTGGATCAATGATTTCAACTTCCACGCCATCTTTTTCCAACTGTGCGGCGGCCTGTTTCACAATATGATACATTTTACCGGAGGCGATAACAGTCACATCATCACCTTCACGTTTCACTTTGGCTTTTCCAATGGGAATGATGTAGTCCTCCTCTTCAGACACTTCGCCTTTAAGCCCATACATCTGCTCAGATTCCATGAAAATCACAGGGTCATTACTTCGAATTGCAGATTTTAGTAGTCCTTTGGCATCATCGGGTTCTGAAGGATAAATAACCGCCAACCCCGGAAACTGTGCATACATTGAATCATATGCCACGGAGTGGGTTGCCCCAAGCTGACCTGCGGAAGCATTCGGTCCCCGAAATACAATAGGAACACTTGCCTGTCCCCCTAACATGTATTTTACTTTGGATGCGTGGTTCAGAATTTGATCTGCAGCCAAGACTGCAAAGTTCCAGGTCATAAACTCTACAATGGGACGTAAACCATTCATGGCAGCCCCAACACCAATACCAGCAAAACCCAATTCTGAAATAGGCGTGTCAATAACTCTTTTTAAACCGTACTTATCAAGAAGGCCTTCCGTAACTTTATAAGCGCCATCATATTCGGCAACTTCTTCACCCATGATAAATATGCTATCATCCTGGGCCATTTCTTCATCAATTGCTTCACGGAGTGCTTCTCTAAATTGTAATTGGGCCATTCTTTAAATTCTTAATGATTATCGTTGGTTAGCTTTCGATTCGGTTGTTTACTGTCTATCGTGGAAATAAGGTGTACCGGTGAACATGTCTTCATAAAGAGCTTCCGGTTCAGGGAAGTCGGATTCTTCAGCAAAATCGATTGCATCCATCACCTCTTCTTCTACCTTATCTTGTATCTCATTTATCTTGTCTTCTTTGATGATTTTTTCATCCATGAGATAGGTTTTCATCCGTTCAATCGGATCAATTTTATGATATTCCTCAAGTTCCTCTTTGGTTCTATATTTACCAGGATCAGACATGGAATGTCCACGGTAACGATAGGTTCGTATCTCAACAAAATATGGCAGATTGTCCTTACGGACATCATCAGCAATCTCTTTCATATTCTCGTAAACGGTAAGAGTATCCATGCCATTAAATACGGCGCTTTTCATTCCATATCCTTTCGCTCTTTCATGAATTTCCCCAACCGTGTGGCGGCGGGCAGAAGTACCCATGGAATAACCGTTGTTTTCAACCACATAAATACATGGCAACTTCCATAGCTGACTCATATTCAGAGTCTCATGCAAAGAACCCTGGTCTACAGCACCATCACCCAGGAAACAAGCTGTTACGCGATTATTTTCCTGGTATTTGTTTGCGAATGCAATTCCACCCGCAATCGGGATGTGTCCGCCAACAATTCCGTATCCGCCCCAAAAATGATTCTCGGTTTTGGCGAAGTGCATGGATCCGCCTTTCCCTTTGGAGCAACCTGTTGCTTTTCCAAAAAGCTCGGCCATACCTTCTTTTGCAGATATGCCACGAACAAGTCCCCAGCCGTGATCCCGGTAGGCAGTAATAATATCGTCATCATCATTCAGGGCAAAAACAGTACCGGTCGAAACCGCTTCCTGCCCAATATATAAGTGAAGGAATCCACCAAATTTACCTTTCTGATACATTTGCATAGCACGTTCTTCAAAACGCCGTTGCAAATACATCATTTCGAACATCGTAACGAGGTCTTCATTCGAAAGACCTAAATCGTCATGTTTCTTTTTTGTAGCTTCCGGCAGATCTACCGCTTTGTCAATTTTTTTACCGTTATTTCTATTTTTCAGGCCCACAGGCGCAAAAAATGCTTCTTGTTTATTCTTCGCCATAACGTTCGTTAAAATGTCCTATTCAAATTTTGATTAGTTGCAAAATATACCCAAAATTTCAGAAGTTTACAGACTTGCTAACACAGGTTTTTACAAATTCTGTTCTTCGATCCACTCTTTAGCCGTCTCAAAAGCTTCGTTGGTTTTATCGGGGAAACGTCCTCCGGCAGTTGCAAGGTTTGGTTGACCTCCACCTCCACCACCGACTATTTTTCCTAATACAGACACCAAATTGCCAGCTTTCATTCCCTTTCCGATTAGATCATCTGTGATGGCTGCCAGTAAATAGACTTTGTTTTCTTCTTCATTCACGGTTGCCAAAACAATCACGCTACTCGTGTCAGATTTATTTAAGGCATCATAGCCCGACTGTTTCAGCCGATCCATAGAACCACCATCCAATTGACCCGTAAAGAGTTTTACACCATTTACTTCATCAGGTTGATCCAGAATCTCGTCCAGCCGTCCAGCTGCTTTTTGATGCTGAAGTTTTTTGAGTTCTTTTTCTAAAGCTTTTTTCTCATCAATCAAATGCTGAACACTTTGGGCCGGATCGGTTTGATCTCCAAGAAGCCCCTTAATGTCCTCCATCAATTTACGTTCTTCCCGCAATGTTTTGTCGGCACTTTTACCAACAACAGCTTCAACTCTTCGGATTCCTGCGGCTACAGAAGTTTCATGTGTAAACCGGAAATAACCGATTTTTCCAGTGGCATTCACATGAGTTCCTCCACAGAGTTCTACCGAATAATTCGGATCAAATGTAATCATCCGGACACGCTCGCCGTATTTTTCACCGAAAAGCATCATGGCTCCTCGTTTTTTGGCTTCCTCAATAGGAACAGACCTTTCTTCTTTAAGTGGGATATTTTCTTGTATTTTTTGATTGATGCGTTCTTCGACCTGTTCCAGCTCATCTTTGGAAACCGCTTCAAAGTGAGAAAAATCAAACCGAAGGCGATTGGGTTCTACAAGTGAACCTTTTTGAACTACATGTTTCCCCAATTTTTCCCGCAGTGCGGCATGCATCAAGTGTGTGGCCGAATGATGTTTCTCAATTTCCCAGCGCCGGTCAACATCAACTTTTGCAGTCCATGTTCCGCTCAAATCTTCCGGAAGCTGGTCAACATAATGAACGTGACCATCCAAAGTTTTTTGAACATCCAGGACTTTTATAACACTTCCATTTTTTTCTAAGAGCCCGGTGTCGGCAATCTGGCCACCCGATTCTGCATAAAACGGACTTCTGTTTAATAAAATCAGGTTTTCATCGTCATCAACGGCTGATGCTGTAATTTCTACCTCAGATTCAACCTCATCATATCCAATAAATTCGAACTCACCATCAGTAATTTGATTCCACTGAATATCACTTCCTCCGGTATGAGTAAACTTGCCGGCAGCCCGGGCCCGTTTTTTCTGCTCGTCCATCAACTGATTAAAACCGGAAACATCCACAGAAATTCCTTGCTCCCGGGCCATCAGTTGGGTTAAGTCAATCGGGAATCCGTACGTGTCATGAAGTTTAAAAGCATCATCACCCGAAAGTTTATCTGCTCCTTCAATCATCTCATTAAAAAGCTGAATTCCCTGGCCAAGTGTATTCAGGAAGCTTCGCTCTTCGGCTAATACAACATTTTGCACATATTCTTGCTGTGCATGGAGTTCAGGGAATACATTCTTAAACTCTTCAGCTAATACCGGAACCAGTTTCCCCATAAAGGGAGCGTCGAAACCAAGGCGGTCCCAGCCATATCGAACAGCTCGTCTTAAAATTCTTCGAATCACGTATCCCCGGCCTTCATTGGATGGAGAGGCTCCATCAGCTATAGAAAAACTAACGGCACGAATATGATCGGCAATTACTCTCATGGCGATATCAATCTCTTCATCATCACCATATGCTTTGCCGGAAAGTTCACTGATTTTGTCTAAAATCGGCTCAAAAATATCACTGTCGTAATTGGACTTCTTGCCTTGAAGAACTGCGCATAAACGCTCAAAACCCATTCCGGTATCCACATGCTGGGCGGGAAGTTTCTCGAGGGAACCGTCTTGCAAGCGATTGAACTGGATAAATACCAGATTCCAGATTTCCATTACACGCGGATCGTCCATATTTACGATCTCTGATCCGGGCTTTTTCTTTCGCTCTTCGTCCGGACGCAAATCAATGTGAATTTCCGAGCATGGTCCACATGGACCGGTGTCCCCCATTTCCCAGAAATTATCTTTCTTGCCAAATTTCAAAATATGATCGGGAGAAATGGACGTTTTGGATCTCCACAGTTCAATCGATTCTTCGTCCACCGGTAAACCTTCGTCTTCATCACCCCCGAAAACCGTTGCGTACAGACGGTCGGGTTCCATGCCCCAACGCTCTACAAGCAGTTCCCAGGCCCATTCGATGGCTTCCTCTTTGAAATAGTCGCCAAAGGACCAGTTCCCCAACATTTCGAAAAGCGTGTGATGATACGTATCGTGTCCAACTTCTTCCAGGTCATTATGCTTCCCGCTCACACGGATACATCGTTGAGTATTCGCCGCACGTTTCCACAGTTTCCCCTTCTCATTCAATCCGTCTTCTTCTCCAAGAAAAATTGGTTTGAACTGGTTCATCCCTGCATTGGTAAAAAGAAGTGTGGGATCGTCTTTCGGAACGACCGGCGCACTGTCCACAATCAGATGTTCTTTCTCTTCAAAAAATTCGAAAAATTCGTTTCTGATTTGTGCAGATGACTTTTTTGGCATAACGATATTGTAATGGGCGTAAGATTTATCCTCAAGCTTCATAAAATAAAAAATTTTAAACTTAACCTCACCCGATTTACCACGAAAAGATCAAAAGCCAAAAGAAGTTCTTCAGTTCAGGCTTTTGACGGGACAAGTTCTCTTCATATCGCATACACTTGTTCCGTATCTTTATTTATTATTTGCTCACAAATAAACCTGTACCCTATGAAACTGATATTTAACTACTTTTTTCGCGGCCTCCTTTTTGTGTTACCCACGTTTGCAACTTTCTACATCATTATTGTGATTGTTGACTGGGCCAACGCAACTCTGAATGCATTGCTATTTTCCTGGTTACCATTTCAAATTCCGGGGTTAGGCATTCTCAGCGCTTTTATTTTGATTGTATTGCTTGGCCTGGCGGTTTCATGGACTATTTCGAGGCCCATTTTTTCGTACTTCGAAAAGCTGATCTCAAAAACGCCTTTTGTAAAAATTATCTATACGGCGTTTAAAGATTTCACAGAAGCGTTTGTGGGAAATAAGAAAAAATTCAACAAACCGGTTGTTGTAAACCTTATGGAAGGAGTTGACCGAATCGGTTTCATCACGGAGGAAAGCCTTCAGCTCTTCCATGTTGAGAACAGGGTGGCTGTTTATTTTCCTCATTCCTATAACTTTTCAGGAAATTTATTTTTAGTCGATCCAGCCAAAGTTTCTCCGCTCAACGTCAATCCGGCCGATGCCATGAAATTTGCGGTCAGCGCCGGTGTCACACAAATTGAACAATAAATCTATTTTATGAACAAGTCTGAACTACGAGCCATTTTCCCTCACCTTGAAAAAGATCATACATATCTAAATCATGCGGCAATTTCTCCTCAATCGGATCGGGTTAAAGAAGCTTTAGAACGTTTCATTTCTGACCGTAACAGCGGAAATATTGACAACTTTGAAGAATGGATGAAAATAACTGAGGAAACCCGCGGGCTCATCGCTCAACTTATCAATACCGGTGGAACCGACCGAATCTCGTTTATGGGAAATACGTCCGATGCAATTTCGGTTGTAGCAGAAGGATTTGACTGGAATCCCGGAGATGAAATTATCCTCAATACAATGGAGTTCCCCGCCAACATTCAACCCTTTCGAATTCTTGAAAGAAAAGGTGTAAAACTGATTTATCTGGAACCGGATGACGAGGGAAAGGTTACAAGGGATATGATTGAAGATGCAATTACCTCAAAAACTAAATTCGTCTCCATCAGTGCTGTGCAATACCTGAATGGTTTCCGGGCTGATTTGAAATCCATCGGAGAAGTTTGCCAAAAAAATGACATCTATTTTATTGTGGATGGAATTCAGGCACTCGGAGCTATAGAGATTGATGTTGAAGCCTGCCAAATAGATGCACTTGCCACCGGCGGACATAAATGGCTGATGGGGCCGATGGGCATCGGATTTCTCTACCTTTCAGAGAAACTGGCGAATGATCTTACTCCGGCAAAAACCGGTTGGTTGTCTGTAGAAACTCCATGGGAACTTTCAAATTTCAACCAAGAGTGGCTGCCCATTTCCCAACACCTGGAAACAGGTACGTTCAATATGATGGGAATTGTCGGGTTCAATGCTTCACTTTCAAACCTGCTTGGAATTGGAAAAGAAGCTGTTGAAAAAGAAATTATGGAACTCACAGCTCATCTCTTCGCGAATGTATTGCCGATAAATGGTGTTCAAATCATTACACCGAAATCACCTGAGCATCATGCAGGTATTTTTACATTTTCGTTGCCAGAGAATAGCAATGCCGAAGAGGTCGTTCATCGGCTTCAAACAGAAAAAATGACGATTTCAGCGCGGGAAGGATTCGTTCGTATTTCACCTCATTATTATAACACCACGAATGAACTCGACCGCGTTTTAGATTCTATTTTTTAAGAATGAAAAGTTTGTTGAGAGATATCTGGGAATTGCTTGTAAACACAGTGAACAAAGCTGTTGAAGACGAGATTTTTACTTTCAGTGCAGCCATTGCTTTCTACACCATTTTTTCTTTCGCCCCACTTCTTATCCTGGTTCTTGCATTGGGAGGAATTTTCTTAAGCGAGCAAACCATCGTTGAGCAGGTACACTACTTTGCCGGAGGTTTCCTTGATGAAACCATGATCAACAACCTGAACCAATACCTGGTTCAGCGAAACCCGGAAGAGAGTGGGATTGTGACTACAGTCATTGCGATTATTGCCATTATATTTGGTGCCACGACTGTTGTCGGAGAATTAAAGATTGCTCTGAACAGAATCTGGAATGTGAAGGAAATCAGGATTAATTCAATCTGGAATTTTGTCTTTAACAGACTTCTTTCATTCGGGATGATTATCCTGTTAAGTCTTCTTTTAATTGCATCTCTTGTCACAGAGGCCGCACTTGGAACATTTGGCGGATGGCTTTTGAATTATTTACCCAATATCGGCCTGGATTACTATTTACTTGCCACACAAATCGGTACAATCATTATCGCTACCATTGCCTTTACGCTCATTTTTATGATTCTCCCGGACATTCACGCCAACTGGAAAAATGTTGCCGTTGGGGGCATGGTAACAACTATTTTATTTTTGATTGGCAAATACCTCATCGCATATTATTTCTCAACGAGTGGCATTGAAGCGGCCTATAAAGCTGCCGGTTCTCTTATTATTTTTGTGATATGGGTGTACTACAACATTCTCGTTGTTTTGGTAGGCGCCGTATTCACACAGGTCTACACTGAAAAATACGGTAAAGAGATTCTGCCCTATCGCTTTGCTTCACTTGAAGAGATTCCCAAAATTGGCCGAAAAAATTGAACTTAAAATCCTGTAGCCAAATCTCTTTAACTATAAGAAGCTACAATGGAAATTCCACGATCTCATCAAAGAAATCCGGAGCCGTCCCCATAGAATGAGAAGCCATTAAAATCAACGTATTCTGAGTTTTGGCATTATCCAATAAACCAAAGACAACTTCACGGGTAGAAGCATCCAAACCCCTCAATGGTTCATCCAGGATCAGCACTTTTGGTTTGATAATAAACGCCGCCGCAATCTGTGTCTTTTTTCTCATCCCTGTGGAATAAGTGCCGATTGGTTCGTCTCTTTCTACGAGCGACAGAGCGTCCAGTATATTGTTTATCTGATTATGGGAATCATCATTCCAAAGTGAACGGCTTCGCAGTATCCACTGAAGCAGTTCTGACGCACTCAGATGTTGAGGCAGGGATTCCTCATCATGAACCAGTCCAACGTTTTTTAAATACTGGTGCGGGGATTGATGAATATTCAAACCCTCAAACAAAACCTCGCCGGATGTGGGAAATGAGTTGACCGATAAAATTCTCAGAAAAGTTGTTTTTCCTGATCCGTTCGGGCCAATAAATCCAATTCTGCTGCCAGCTTCAAACTGTTTGGAAATCCCGTTGAAGATGGGCTTGCCCGGCTTATACTGCTTCGTTAACTCGTTGATTTCAAGCATTTCTACGTTTTCAAATCCTGCTTTAATTTCATGGTTCCAAAAAGAGAAGTAAAAAAAGCACTTCCCAAATATATCGTAATGACAATTGCCTGTTCATAAAATCCCGGCGTGGCAAAAATAAAATACTGAACATTCATACTAAGCAGTAAAGGCAAAAGCCAACGCAATTGCATCCAAAAACGGCTTAGAGTCCAAATGTGATTATTATCAACCCAACGCAAGATCCAGTGAGGTGCCATTTCTTGCTGGATGCTCATCAGGGTAAAAAGCTGGTGGAATATCCCAAATAGAATCCAAATGATTGTCAAAAATTGTGGCTCAGGCCGTTGATAGGCGATAAACCAAACTGCTACATGTCCCGCCGCTACTACGCGTCCTGCAGGAATTTTTCGATCAAGCTGAAGCAAAAATTGCCAAACATGCATCTTAATTCTGCCAGGAACCCACCAAAGTTGTTCAACTTCACGCTTCACGGTTAATTCCTCTCCCTTCAGGGTAACTCCAAAAAATTCGTGGAAAAAAGCATCCGTCAGATAAAAACTTCGGTCAACAGACGGCGTTCGTTTGAAGTAAAGAAACAAACCCATCAGAAGAATACTCATGTAAAAGAAACCTTCTGCAAAAAGTGAGATTTGCTGCTGCAAAATGGATCCGATAACCAAAGATGCGGCTCCAAGGGAAAAAACCAACATTGTGTTTAAAAGACTTGGAAGCGCACTCGGATCAATCTGATTGTATTTCAGGAAAAATGAAAAATGGTTCTGCCCCTCTCCTTTTTCAGCTTCCTTCCAAAATTGAGATGATTCGCCACTTTTAACATATCGAACCAGGGAGACGAGCAGAGCTCCGCAGAAAAGTGAAAGGCTGCTGAATGTGTACATAAACTTCTCAAGCAGTGATTCAAACGGTGTTTGCAAATCTCCAAAGTAGATGAATGCAATCAACAGGAATATTGGCCAGGAAAGATTCCAGACTTTTCCCAGTATATATTTTCTGATTGAAGCCCCGGAAAAGTTTCCCAATTGAATGGTGGAAATATTTCTGTCCGGGAACAAAATATAGGGCGTTATAAACGCAATCAGAGCTACCAGTGCAAACAGAAAATAGCGAACTGTAATTACCCGATCTTCAAAAGAGCTGTTGCCTGTCCATACCAATCCCAAAAGGATTACAAGAATAATAGCAGCGGCAACTCCAGTTTTTGAATATTCAGGTCGGATTGAAATTCTTTCCAAAAGGCTGAGTATAGATTTTATTTAAGCGTGCGAAATATAAGGTAAGATTCCACGAAATACATATCAGATAAATTACCAGAGAGCGGCTTTTGATCATAAAATCAGTAATAAGAAGAAGGCTTCTTTTTTATGATACATTTCAGATTTAAAAAACGCATATACCAATAGTATGATTTAAAACTGAGAAACAAAGACTTATAACCGAACCCACCAATTTTACCTCCATGGAAACAACCACAGCAGCCAAGCCAAAAGCTTTTGGAAAAGCATTTAAACTTTTAACAAAAACAACGCCTTTCTTGGGACTTAACATTTTGGTGTACGGCGTATTTTTCCTGGTATCGGTTATTTGGTTTAGTGTTTTCGGGGGACTCGCTTATTTCTTCGCTGAACGGGTGGAGTTGCTTGCCTATCTCTTTTTTATCGTAGCTGTCGCCGGTCCTTATTCAGTCCTTTACTTTGGCCGCCGTTATATTCTCTACCTTGTGAAAGGAGCTCATATAGCTGTACTTACCAAATTTTATGTAAATAATGAACTTCCTGATCAGAAAACTCAAATTGCATACGGGCGTGAAATTGTTGAGACTAATTTCAAAGATGTCAGCATTCTCTTCGGACTCGATCAGTTGATTCATGGTGTAGTGAAAAGATTTACGCGCCGTTTTGTGCGAATTGTTGATTGGTTACCTCTTGGCGGAGGTGCTACAGATGTTGCCCGTTGGGCGGCAAAGATTGTTGAACGATCTCTTAGTTATGTTGATGAGGCCATTCTTTCCTACGCAATTGCAAAAGATGAGGAAAATGTTTGGAACAGCGCCCGCCATGGAATTATTCTTTATGCTCAATCCTACAAACCCATTTTAATGTCAGCATTAAAAGTGTGGTTTCTTGGCAAAGCTTTCTACGTCGGCTTGCTCATTATCCTGGGTATTCCCGGCGTTATTATGATGATGTTATTTGATGCCATCTGGTTTCAGATTATCACGATAGTTGGCGTATTTCTCCTTACTTCCCTGATTATTCGTGCCATTTTTGAACCCTTTGCAGTTGCATACACACTTATCACGTATCATGAATCTATTCAAGGAGTTACAGTGAATAAAGAGTGGGATGAACGGCTTCAATCCATTTCATCAGAGTTCAAAAAAATCGTTGATCGGGCGACAGGTTTTGGCAAACAAAGTACAAGCCAAACGGATGCATCTGTTCCGTCAGGCGACTCTGAGATCTGATCTTCCTCTTTTTAAAAAATCTCTTCTTATTCCTTACGGCAAGCCTTAATTTGGAATCCATACATTGATCTCCCGATTGATTTAAGGAAAGATTGGCCTTAATCTTTTTGGATCATGTTTTGTATATTCATTGATGCGCTGGAAAAGCGTTTCCATAACAATTTTAAATCAAACATCAAGTATGAAAATAACGGTTTGTATAAAGCAGGTTCCCGATGTAAATGCTCCTCTACAAATTAAAGAAGGCAAACTCATACAGGATACTGATCGGAATATTTTAAACGCCTACGATGCTTCCGCTGTTGAAGCGGCCCTGGTTTTGAAAGAGGCTCACGGTGCCGAAGTGGAGGTTTTGTTAGTCGGCCCGGAAAAGGCGAAAGAAACCATCCGGAAAGCTCTTGCAATGGGGGCTGACAAAGGAAATCATATTATCACCGACACCGACAGTAATTTTGATTCTTTTGCGTATGCAAAGGTATTATCCGCTTTCTTCAAAAATCAAGAATACGATTACATCTTTTGTGGAAAACAATCGCAGGATACGGATGCCGGGCTGACCGGGTCCATGCTCGCTGAATTCCTGGATATTCCTTACACAACCAATGTAGTAGGAATGGAAATGACAGATGGATTTTTAACAGTGAAACGGCAGGGCGATTTAGGACAGGAATTGATTGAAATTCCTTCTCCGGGTTTGGTAACGTGCTCAAATGACATGAATGATCCACGGATTCCAAACCTGAAAGGCATTATGCAATCCAAGAAAAAACCGGTGGATACCATTTCATTAACAGATCTTGGTGTTGATTTTTCAGCTGGATCCATAAAAACCAAGACGCTTTCTTTCGAGGAGAAACCTGTTCGCCAGGCCGGAAAGAAATATGAAGGCGAACCCGATGAAATCGCCCGCGAAGTTGCACGGCTTCTCGACACTGAAGTAAATGTTATCTAATCAGACAAAGAATTTAAAGAAATAAGAATGAGTACTTTATTAACCTATATTTCCGTCAATGACGGAAAAGTTAAACGTTCCTCTCTCGAAGTTCTCTCAAGATGTAATGAAATTGCTGAAGAATCGGGGTTGGATTCAGCTGCTTTAATCATCGATTCAAATGCCAAAGAGGTTGCACAGAAAGTTAGCGGTTACGGACCATCTGCGATCTACACAATCCAGGATCCTATTTTTAAAAATCACCTGAATGGTCCTTTATTGAAAGCATTGGCAAAGGCTGTGGAAGAGATCAATCCAAGATTACTGGCCTTTGCATCCACAGAAAGTTCAAAAGACATTCTGGGAGCTTTGGCTGCAAACCAGAACGCCCCTGCCCTTTCGGACATGTCGGAATTTGAATTGACTGATGAAGGCGTGAAAGGAAAACGTCCCGTAATGGCATCGAAAATCATCTCGTCTGTTGAGGCAAAAGGAACCCCGGTTTTTATTACGGTAAGATCCGGTTCCTACGAAGCAACCGAAAAATCTGCCGATGTTGAAATAAAAGAAATCGACTTTTCTTTTGATGAGAATGACTTGAGAATCACTCTGAAAGAGATTATCGGGGCTACCGGGGATAAAATTGATCTCTCCGAAGCAGAAACTGTTGTGGCTGCCGGACGAGGCGTTAAGGATGAAGAAGGCCAAAACCTGGTCGAAGAACTGGCTTCTCTTTTGAATGGCGCAATTGGAGCTTCACGAGCCTTGACTGAAGCCGGCGTTTATGATCCAAGTCTTCAAATCGGCCAGACCGGAAAAGTTGTTTCTCCACAACTTTATATCGCCGTTGGAATTTCAGGAGCCATCCAACACGTTGCAGGAATGGCAAATAGCAAAGTGATTGTTGCCATCAACAAAGATCCCGATGCACCTATTTTTGATATTGCTGATTACGGAATAGTCGGAGATCTCTACCAGGTACTTCCACCGTTTATTGAAGAGTTGAAGAAAATTAAAAGTGAGTAGTTGGAGTAGCAAGTAGCAAGTAGCAAGTAGCAAGTAGCAAGTAGCAAGTAGCAAAATTTATGAACTTACTTGTTTAACAGTATCGGACGAAATATACAAGTTGTCATTAGATTCATATTTCAAAACCTCTCAATACTTAATACTCATTACTCAATACTATTAGTGTTCTATGGACGAAAAGTTTGATTGCATAATCGTCGGTGCCGGGGTTGCCGGGCTTTCTGCAGCCATGACTCTGGCCCGTAATAACATGAAATTCCTGTTAATTGAGCGAGGGGAATTTGCCGGGGCAAAAAATGTATCGGGCGGAGTTTTATGGGGAAATGATCTTGCCAAACTTGTACCCGAATACTGGAAAGAAGATGGTGGCTGGGATCGATATATCAATCACCGGCGGCTCAGTTTTATGGATGAAGAATCCTGCTTCACCATTGATTTTAAATCCTCTCATTTTAATGAACCTCCCTACAGTGGTGTTGTTGTCCTTCGTTCCAAATTTGACAGGTGGCTGGCCGAAAAAGTACAGGAAGCAATCGACGAAAGTGATTTCGCAATGGACTCCTTTATCGCCACGAATATTCTTGTTGAAGAAATTTTGTTTGAAAATGACAAAGCTGTGGGCATTAGAACCGGTGATGAAAAATTCTATGCGGATTCTGTGATCCTTGCTGAAGGAGTAAATAATCTGTTGACTCGCCAGGTCGGTTTGCAAAGTGATTATGTCCCGGCTGCCCACGTATTGACCGGAATCAAGGAAATCATTCGGTTCGATCAAAAGAAACTGGAAGATCGTTTTCAACTTCGGGAGAAAAGCGGAATGAGCAATGAGTTTGTCGGATTTGCCACAGATGGCGTTGAAGGCGGCGGATTTCTCTATACGCATCGAGATACTCTTTCCGTCGGTCTTGTTTTGGGAGTGAAAGATCTCAGAGAAAAGAATAAAAAACCTCAGGATATCCTTAATAAATTCAAAACACATCCTGTTATTGCAGATATGATTGAAGGCGGAGAAATCGTAGAATACTCGGCGCATATCGTTTCCTCCGGCGACAAACGCATCATGCCCAAAAAACTGTATAAAGACGGACTCTTGGTTTGCGGCGAAGCAGCCAATTTACTGATGAATGCCGGTAAAGCCATTCAGGGAATGGATTATGCAATGCGTTCCGGAATTCTTGCGGCTGAAACCATTGCCAAATCAAAAGAAAAAAATGATTTCAGCGAAAACGCTTTAATAGAATATGAGAATGCATTGAGCGAGAGTTATGTGATGAAAGACATCAACAATTTCCAGGATGCCGTTCACCTGTTACATGATCCGGTTATGACACAAAAAGTGCCAAACCTGATTTGTGACTTCGGGCGGAATTTCTTCACCATCAAAAATGAACCCACAAAGAAAGCGCGAACGATGCTTAATGATTCCGTAAAGAAACATGCTTCCTGGTGGGATTTGATGAAAGTAGGAATAAAAGGTGGGAAAGCACTATAAATGAATGTGATTCGTGGGAACAGTTGGTTATTGGTTTAGAATTAAAAAACCACTTACCACTGGCTACTGACAAACAAAAGAAACTTATTACTAAAAAATTCTTTCGAAATGAAATTGCTAAGTCTTCCCGAACGTCTCGGCCTTGTGAACTACAGAAATCAGGCAAAATCAGATATTAAACCTCATATAAAAGTAAATACGGACATTTGCAATTCTACGTGTCCTCATAAAGCAACGACGTATACCTGCCCTGCAAATTGCTACACCATTGATGAGAAAAACGTGGTTCACTTTCAGGTAGAAGATTGTATTGAATGCGGCACTTGTATGTATGCATGCGATCAGGGAGCGGTAAGCTGGGAATTTCCTGATCCTGAAATCGGGCGGGGTGTCAACTGGAATTTTGGATGAATCTGTTTTGATTATTCCGGAAATAAAAAAAGCCCTCGCAAATGGAGGGCTTTTTAAATAAGTAGTTAAGACGTATAAGTTACATTTCAGGGGTAACTTCAATCTCTACATTGGCCCCTGCCTCTGTAACATCTACTGATTGTTCTGCTGTCTGATAACCATCAGCTTCAACAGTAAGAGTAATACTTCCGGTTTCTACCTCTTCAAAGGTAAATGTACCGTACTCATCAGTAGTGGTAGACAGTTCAGTACCCGTAAGGGTTATGGTAGCATTCGTTACAGCATCTCCTGTTTCCGCATCAACCACACTTCCTGTGATGATTGCATAGGCTTCAGTATCTGCTTTCGTTGTTTCAGGGTTTGTTGTAGCAAATGCGATTCCAAAACTAAGAACCATAACACTTGCTAACATTATTGCTTTCTTAATCATGATGTCCTCTTGCGCTTTTATCTTGAATTATTGTTGATTGAGCAAAGATG
Source organism: Rhodohalobacter sp. 614A (assembly GCF_021462415.1). NCBI lineage: Bacteria > Pseudomonadati > Balneolota > Balneolia > Balneolales > Balneolaceae > Rhodohalobacter > Rhodohalobacter sp. 614A. The sequence continues at coordinate 785,156 of NZ_JAKEDS010000002.1, read as the reverse complement.
ATGAATTCATCTTGTTGTTATTTTTTGGTACATCCGGCACGCAAGAATGTTCCAAAAATCTTTTAAAAAACTAAATTCTAATATTTCAATTCTTTAAAGACAGGAATAATCAAATGAATTTGGGAAGATAACCGTTATATTTTGGAAGCGTTTCCATAATTTGAAATTAAATCCTCGTACACATTTGAATTCCCCTGAAAAAACTCATTATCTATCATTCGAATTAACGCAAGATCATCAGATGATCCGGGAGAGTGTCCGTGATTTTACGGAGCGATATATTGCACCGGATGTTATTCAGAGAGATCAGGAAAAAAACTTCCCACACGAAATTATTAAAATGCTGGCAGACCAGGGATTGCTTGGAATCTATCATGATGAAAAATATGGTGGTGCCGGATTTGACACCGTCAGTTTTTGCCTGGCTATCGAAGAGATTGCTCGATGGGATGCCTCAATTGCTTTAACAGTTGCCTCACACACCTCTCTTGCCAGCGGACATATTGCCCTTGCAGGAAATCATCATCAAAAAGAAAAATATCTCACACCTCTTGCAAAAGGAGAAAAGCTTGGCGCCTGGTGCCTAACAGAACCTGGTACCGGCAGCGATGCATCTGACCTGAAAACCACTGCTGTAAAAAATGGCAATCACTGGATGTTAAATGGAACCAAAACATTTATCACACAAGGCTCCGTTGGCCATATCTATGTTGTTCTTGCCCGAACAGATCCCGAAAAAGGAACAAAGGGAATCAGTGCATTTATTGTTGAGCGGGATTGGAATGGCGTTGAGCCGGGAAAATCTATTCACAAACTTGGAATGAATACATCCGATACATCAGAAGTTATTTTCGAAAGTGTGAAGGTGCAGGAAGAGAATCTGCTTGGCGAACTTAACCACGGGTTTGTTGACACCATGAAAGTTTTAGACGGCGGACGAATCGGCATCGGGGCGCTTTCGGTGGGCATTGCGAGAGGAGCTTTGGAAGAATCCATGAAATACGCCAGGGAGCGCAAACAGTTTGGAAAATCGATTGGAGATTTCCAGGCCATTGAACATAAGATGGTAAACATGGCTGTTGACATTGAAGCCGCGCGCTTAATGGTTCATCGGGCTGCATGGAATAAAGATCAACAAAAACCATTTACAAAAGAGGCATCGATGGCCAAACTCTTTGCGTCGGAAATGGCGGAACGGGCGACTCTCGAAGCCATCCAAATACATGGTGGATACGGTTATACAAAAGAGTATCATGTAGAGCGCTTTTTGCGAGATGTAAAATTGATGACGATAGGCGAAGGTACATCCGAAATTCAGAGATTAATCATTGCAAGAGAAATATAGAAAGAGCTTGGATACGAGTAGTTCTTTTCTAGCACATAAAAGTGTTCAAAATATTTTTAGAGATACACCTGCAGACAGAACTTCTTTCATCTGAAACTGGCTCGAGAAATCATTGTCGTATCTTAGTTCGAATTGAAAGGTGGCACTTACTACCTTATTGATTTCTCCATGCAACTCGTTATACCAATAGATGTCGGTTTTTTTCAAACCATTCAACAAGTTGGTAAAGGTTTCAAAACTCGCCGTATAATAAATATTTGTAAAAATCTCTTTCTTATAGTTCAAACCGGTAGACACACCTCCCTCCGAAACAAAATGTTCTCCGGGGTTGAGCCCGTAATTCACTGAAAGATCCCCATTTTTAATAATTGTTTGTTTTAATCCGATCCCAACTTCCATCGTAAAGAAATCGTCAGGTGTATAGGCAAGTCCCATACTTTCTGTGATATATGCGGGTGACAAAAAATCGGAAATCAATGAATCGCTTTCCCCTACCCCTGCATTGTAATTATATCCTTCATCGAATTGGGTTTGAAACCATGTGGACACGTATACGGCTAACTTTTTTTCGTCTTTAAAACTTTTGGTAACCCGGTTTCGAATGGACAACACATCATCTGTTTTCCGAATTCCCTGGCCATTATTGTAGGATTGCCCATACTTTAAGTTGACCCTGAATCCATATCCTCGTTCACCTTTACGGTTCAAAAGAGTAAAAACCGAAGAGCCCGTTCCGCTGACTGAACTAGCACCTCCCTGAGACCAATTGTTGTATGCAGCTTGTGATCCATTTAAACCAGCCATCCATATAGTATCCCAACCTTGAAGTGTATCCGGAATCGATATTGCTTGAGAGTACAGTGGTTGGGCGGTCAAGAAAAGCCACAAAACTGACAAACAGGCTTTCTTATAAAACGTCATCTTTCATTAGTTAATAGCGAGCAACTTTTCTATTTATACTAATCATAAATAAGCGATAGATGTTCCTCTTTTTCCAGCAGATTTTTCAACATTTTTAAAAAAACTTTTTCTTAATCCCGGAAAGAATCGGCAATTCATTTGACTTCCTGAAAAAGGAGGTTTATAGTATAAGTAGATTTAATTCATCAGGGTTTGGCTTTTGGCAGTGGTAGCAGAGAGATTTTTGGGGTAAACACAATAGCCTTTCTCCTTTTCGGTATAGACTAACCAACAATACTTTGGCAGGTTTTTCATGAAAAAGAATACAACTATTCTTTTCTCCATGCTATTATTTTTTATGTTTTGGAGAACAGTAGAGGGACAGGTAAGAATAAATGAAATTCGTTCAAATGATGATAGTTCGGATGATATTGAATTCATCGAACTCATAGGAATTGCCGGGACTGACCTAAGCGGATACGAAATATATCATGTGAATGGCAATGGAGATTCAGAAATTTTCACCCATACTATTGGGGCATTTGTTATTCCCGATGATGGGGTTACCGATTCTGAAGGTAATGCTTTAGGATTCTATGTACTCGGTGCTGGTGATTTCTCTTCCGGGGCTGACGAGTCAATCTCTTCAAGTCTGCAAGGCGGTCCAGATGGAATTATTCTTTACGACGAATCGGGTAATGTAATCGACGCCGTTGCCTGGGGTGGTGTTGGTGATATTAGTAATGATATCACAACTTCCGGTTCACCAGAAGCTGACAATTACCTCCATGAAATCGGCTCTGATTCCGACAACGACAACAGCCTTCAGGCACCAAACAATGTTGTAGGTGATAATGGAAGTGGTTGGACGTACGAGGTTGCAACGGTTGGCTCTATTAATGCTTCTCAAACAAACGGATCAATTGTTATAATCTCGTCTTTAAAGACAGAACCGGCCAATCATGTTACCTCTTTTAATGCAACGGGTTCTGTAAATTCTGTTGGGTTAACCTGGACCGATGCATCAGGCACTCCAGCTCCTGATGCTTATCTAATAAAAGTAAGTGATACTGATTTCGGTTCTATTTCAAATCCATCTGACACGAATACCGAACCAAATGATACAGATCTGTCCGATGGTTCCGGAGCGCTAAATGTAAACTCTGGTGAAGAATCTGCAAGTTTTTCAGGTCTGAATGAAACAACCACGTACTATTTTAAAATATTTTCCTACACAAATACAGGTTCTGATATCGATTATAAAACTGACAGTGCCGTGCCCCAGGGTGAGGCAACCACTCTCGATACTCCTGATATTGTTTTAAACGAATTTTTGGCTGATCCGGATGGGGATGCGAATGGAGACGGAAGTACCGATTCAGATGATGATGAATTTCTTGAATTCGTTAACACCGGAACTGCGGATTTAGATATTTCTGATTGGACCATAGAAGATTCAAATAGTACTACTCATACATTTGAAAACCCAACAGTTCTTAAACCAAATCAGGCGGTTCTGGTCTTTGGCGGAGGAACACCAACCGGAAAATTTGGTGGCGCCATTGTCCAGACAACCGGAAGCCTCAGTCTTAACAACAGCGGAGACGATATTACTCTTAAGAATAATTCAGGAATAGAAATCATATGGTACACCTACGGAGGCACTGAAGGATCATCAAATCAATCCTTTACAAGAAGCCCGGATCTTACCGGCAACTTTACAGATCATTCAACTGCGGATACTCATGACGGTTCACCTTTCTCGCCGGGAACCCGAATTGGAGGATTCCCATTCCATCCCTGGTTAGAAATAACCGGAACAGAAGGTTGGCGGATGCTCTCCACTCCTACCTCCAATAATTCATATGATGATCTGTTAGGTTCCATATGGACACAGGGAAGCTCAACAGGGGCAAATTATTCAGGTGGAGCACCAAATGTTGTTACGTATGATGGTACCACTTTTAACGCTGTGGATGATCTTACAGGGCCGATGGATGAAGGTGAAGGGGTTTTGGTATTTGTCTACAGTGATGATAATCATAACGAGTCGGAAGCAAATAGTGGATTTCCCAAAATTTTGGAAATGGCTGGCACTGAAAATTCAGGAACGGTAACTCCTTCCATTCACTCCGGTTCAGGAGGCGAAGCCACACTGGTGGGAAATCCATACCTCTCTCCTGTTGATTGGGATTTGTTGGATAAAAATAATCTCACAAATACAGTTTATGTCTACGACCATAGCTATGGAACACCAATCGGTTCTGACGTTGAAGCCAGTGAGGTAGCCGGAAGCTATCGGGTTTGGAATGGAAGTTCCGGATCTTTAAATGATGGAAGAATCGCACCTTTTCAAGGTTTTTGGGTGATCACTGACGCAGCCGGTTCCGCATCACTAACGATCGAAGAATCAGACAAAGTTATTGGCGGTACATTCTACAAAGAGAAAATTGATGAGGCAATTTCCATTCATTTGAAAGCTGAGACAGACAAGATGTTTAATGAAGCTTTCTTTTCATTCAATAAAGCTGGACAACCTGGAATGGATTCTTTTGACGGACTTGAACTTACTCCGCTCGACCATGATGATTATTTAAGCTTATCCACAGAAACGGAGGGAATCCTTCTTGATATCAATAATCTGCCAATTGAGTTTACCGAAGCGCTTGAAATTCCACTTCACATAAATGCATTTCAAGCCGTTGATGAGGGTTGGACAACAATAAGCGAAGAAGTATCCCTGACTTGGCCCGAGTTAAAAAACATTCCAATTGAGTGGTCTCTTATTTTAAAGGATAACCAAACCGGTAAAACCGTTAATCTCAAAGAGACAGATTCCTACAAATTTCTCTCAGCAGGCAGTTCTGCAAAAATTGCAGATAAGAAACCATTTCACCCATTGATAAAGAATCCACTTCAAAGAGAAAAAGCTCCGCCGGAGAATCGTTTTACTCTCACCATTTACCCTGATTCAAAAAATTCCACAAACAACGATATACCGGATCGCTTTGCACTGCGACAAAATTACCCGAACCCGTTTAATCCAACTACAAATATCGACTATGAAATCGCGGTTCAGTCTGACGTAGAATTGAGCATTTTTAATGTAATGGGACAAAAAGTAGCGACACTTGTCAATGAATCAAAAGCTCCCGGTTCCTACGCGGTAACATGGAATGCATTTGACATGGCGAGTGGCGTCTATTATTATCAATTAAATGTAAGTGGTGTAGTATACACGCGTCAAATGACTTTAATTAAATAGTATTGATTGTACCAAAATGTAGACCGAGCTGTATTCATCCGTTTGAGTGAGGAAAAAGTGTTTGATAAAAATTTAGATCGGGAACTCAGAAAAAAGCTAAAAAAGGAAGAACGTAAAAATGAATTGGAAAAAACTCAGGATGAAAAATATGAAAGTTATTTAGATGCAGCTGCCATCTTTTTCGGAACCTTAGTTCCGCTCTATATCTTATTTTATATGGCTTACCGAGTTTTCATGTTCTCAATTGGTTTCGCTTTAAGTATGTTAAGTCTGCCCTTTACATGGATTTTACCTTTGATTCACGCAGCCATCTGGGTTGCTTCGATTTATAGTGTTTACCGTAAGCGGTCCGTTTTGGATGAGCTTATTCAGTGGTTATAGCGGTCTCAATTTTTTCTACATTCCAAGCTCACTAATTCTCATTTCTTATCCTTTCACTCTCAGCATTTTACGCTTCTAACATGAAAATGCTATTTAAAGTAAATCATCATAACTACAATTTTATCAATAAGATAGATTCATTTATTACACTATTTTACTGAGTGCAACTTAACTACGGGACAACGTTAGAATGTATATAACCTGTAATTAAATCATCACTCTTATGAAAAAAGTAATAAAAGCTGCAACGGCTCTCTTATTGATGACGGCATTCTTTATTTCCTGTGGCGGTCGCGGCCCTGTTGGCCCGGAAGGACCTCCCGGGCCCGCAGGACCAGAAATTCTGCCAACCTCTTTTGAATTTAACGCAACCCTGACTTCCGGAAATGGATTTGAATTCTATAAAGATATTCCCGGATCCATTGAAGTTCTTGATCAGGATATTGTCTTGGCTTTTGTATTGGAAGGTTTTGATGGAGATTATGAAGTCTGGCGGCAACTTCCCATTACGGAATTCAATTCAAGAGGAACTGTTCTTTTTGATTTCGATTTCACCGCAATAGATGTTCGAATATTTCTGGACGCCAACTACAACTTATCCGCTTCCGATGGTTACCAGGATGTTCTGATTCGTGCGGTTCATATTCCCGCAGATTTCGTGGCGAAGATGAAACCTGATGCATTTGAAAATATCCAATCTGTGGATGAGCTGGAACAATTTTTGGGAATGGAAATAGAAAGACTTTAAGAGTTTTTACCCCTAAAGTTAACGTGAAAATGGCGGCTTTGATCAGGTCGCCATTTTTTTTTGAGCAATCCGGACATTGTATTTTTCTTGCCTATTAAATGATCCTCAAAACCATCAGTTCGTTGTTCGAAAAAATACGATTCTATTCTTCGTTTCTCCTCAACTTTTAGTAACATCAAGCAAATCAAATCAAAAAGAAATATTTGTTATGATAAAGCGTCTGCTGCTATTTGTGTTAACCATCTGTTGCACTGCCACTCTTTCCGCTCAGGATTCAGAAAATAATGATGAAAAATGGGATGTAACTCAACACAGAGCTGAAAGTAAAGAGATTAGTTTTGAAACAACCGAAGGCACCTGGATGAACCTGGACGTAAGTCCCGATGGAGAAGAAATTGTTTTTGATCTGCTGGGAAATATTTTTGTGATTCCGATAGAAGGCGGTGAAGCAGAAGCCATTCGGGAAAGTGTGGCTTATGAAGTACAGCCAAGATTCAGTCCGGATGGCAGCAAAATTTCTTTCACAAGCGATGCCGGTGGCGGTGATAATATTTGGGTGATGAATCGCGACGGATCAAACGCAAAACAAATAACTGAAGAAGGCTTTAGACTTTTGAATAATGCTTCCTGGACGCCGGACGGAAATTATCTGGTTGCAAGAAAACACTTCACCTCCACACGCTCACTGGGAGCCGGAGAAATCTGGATGTATCATATTTCTGGTGGATCAGGAATTCAATTAACTGAACGGCCGAATGATCAACAAGATGTGGGACAACCCTTTGTCTCTCCCGATGGCCGCTACGTGTATTACAGCCAGGATGTCTATCCCGGTGGATTTTTTCAGTACAACAAAGATCCGAACAGCCAGATTTATGCAATTAATCGCTATGACCGTCAAGAAGGTAAAATTGAACGCGTAACCGGTGGTCCCGGCGGAGCTATCTCTCCTACCGTATCTCCTGATGGATCAAAACTGGCGTTTGTAAAAAGAGTTCGGACAAAATCCGTTCTTTACATCCGTGATCTTGAGACCGGAATTGAAAGGCCTGTTTACGACAATATGAGCCCGGATCAACAACAAGCCTGGGCTATTTTTGGGCCCTACACAAATTTCGACTGGACTCCGGACGGACAACATCTTGTTTTCTGGGCCCAGGGAAAAATCAACAAATTGAATGTAGAAACTCTGGCAGTCGAGGAGATTCCGTTTGAAGCTGAAATCAATTACGAAGTAGCCGATGCCGTTCATTACAAATTTAATCCTGCTTCTGAAACATTCACTGCGAAAGCTATACGCCATGCCGTAACGTCTCCGGATGGAGAAACACTGGTGTTCAATGCAGCCGGATATCTCTGGAAAAAAGAATTACCCAATGGAACTCCAGAACGGCTCACAAATGATTCGAACCTGGAGTTTGAACCTTCGTTTTCTGCAGATGGCAGTAAGCTGGTTTATGTTACCTGGAATGATGTGGAAATGGGAAGTATCAATGTGTTGGATATCACAAGAAATAACGCTTCGCCACAAACTATCACCAACAAAAAAGGGATTTACCGCGAACCCTCGTTTTCCCCTGAAGGAACTTCTATCCTGTTCCGGCGAGAAAACGGTAATAATCATCAAGGGCATGCTTACACGGTAAATCCGGGAATTTACACCATACCGGTTTCAAGTGGTGAACAGACGTTGATTTATGAGAATGGCGAAGATCCTTCTTTTAGCGCGGACGGGAAACGAATATTTTATCTTGGCGGCTCTTATCTGGATCGTGAATATAAATCAATGAATCTGAATGGAGAGGATCACAAAACCCATTTCACGTCTAAGTATGCCAACAATTTTGTGCTTAGCCCTGACAACAAATGGGTGGCATTTAATGAATTGTTTAAAGTGTACATCGCTCCTATGCCGCAAGTAGGAAGTGGTATTGATTTAAATGCAAATACCAAAGCGATGCCGGTCACGCACGTTGCAAAAGATGCAGGAATCAGTCTTCATTGGTCGAATGAAGGCGATCAGCTCCACTGGACACTCGGCCCAAAATATTACTCTGTTGAACTCCAAAAAGCCTTTGATTTTCTTGAGGGTGAGAACAATGATGAACTCCCCCTTGAGAGCAATGAAGGAATTGATATTGGACTCGAGTTGGACCTGGATATGCCCGCCGGTACTATTGCTTTTACGAATGCCCATATCATTACTATGAATGGAGATGAAGTGATTGAAAATGGAACGATCGTCATCAGAGAAAACCGGATTTCCGCTGTTGGCTCATCAGAAGAAATGGATATCCCCGAGGATGCCCATGTTATTGATGTTGAAGGAAAAACGATCATGCCCGGCTTGGTTGATGCACACGCTCATATTGGGAATTTCCGTCAGGGTTTGAGCCCGAATCAGCAATGGGAATATTTTGTAAACCTGGCATATGGAGTGACAACAGCCCATGATCCTTCGTCTGATACGGAGATGATTTTTTCACAATCCGAAATGGTAAAAGCGGGAAATATGATTGGGCCAAGAATTTTATCATCCGGAAGAATTCTTTATGGCGCCGAGGGTGATTTTAAGGCGGTTATTAATAGTCTTGATGACGCAAGATCGGCCATCCGGCGAACAAAAGCGTTTGGTGCTACTTCAGTTAAAAGTTACAATCAACCCAGGCGAGAACAGCGCCAGCAGGTTTTACAGGCTGCCAGGGAAATTGGCATCAATGTAGTACCCGAAGGTGGTTCAACTTATACCCACAATATGTCCATGATCATAGACGGCCACACCGGCATTGAGCACAACGTTCCCATTTATCCGCTTTACAAAGATGTGTTGACACTGTGGTCGAACACGGATGTTGGCTATACACCAACGCTCATTGTGAACTATGGCGGAATGAGTGGCGAATTTTATTGGTATCAACATACAAATGTGTGGGAAAAAGAACGCCTGCTGAACTTTACACCACGGTCTATCATTGATTCAAGATCCCGCCACAGAACAATGGTTCCGGAGGAAGAATATGAAATGGGACACATGTTAAGCGCTGCTTCTGCGGCTGATCTTCATGATATGGGAGTAACGGTTAATATTGGAGCTCACGGCCAGTTACAAGGCCTCGGCGCGCATTGGGAAACCTGGATGTTTGAACAGGGCGGAATGAGTAATCATGAAGCACTAAAAGTAGCTACCATTAATGGTGCAAATTACATTGGAGTTGGCGAACACCTCGGTTCTCTTGAAGAAGGAAAACTTGCTGATTTAATTGTAATTGATGGTAACCCGCTCGAAAATCTACAGGAAACAGAAAATGTTGTGTATACAATGGTAAATGGCCGGTTGTATGATGCAGCGACAATGAATGAAATTGGTAATCATCCGAAAGAGCGTCTCCCCTTTTGGTGGGAACAAATGGATCATGATGAACAGTTCGACTGGCATGCCATTATCGAATCCGATAACGTGATTCAGTGCAGTTGCCAAACAAACCATTAATTTCCAGTTGTCAGACGTCAGCTGTTAGCATTCAGAATAATTATGATGACTGATAGCTGACGGCTCCACAAATCAATCAAGTGAATTAAATATTATCTGCCATGGCTAAAAACACCTTTAATATCAACGACCCTTACCTTTTTGAATCCGAGCTTTCTGAAGACGATCGGATGGTGATGGAAACCGCCCGGGAATATGCTCAGTCCAAACTTGAACCCAGAGCACTCGAAGGCAATCAGGATGAAATATTTGATATCGAGATCGCCAAAGAGATGGGCGACATGGGACTTTTAGGTGCAACAATTGATCCAAGGTATGGCGGAGCCGGAGTCAGCGAAACGGCTTACGGACTGATTGCCCGTGAAGTTGAACGTGTAGATTCTGGGTATCGCTCATTCATGTCCGTGCAGTCATCCCTGGTAATGTACCCGATTTCCGAGTTCGGGACGGAAGAGCAAAAAGAGCGTTTCCTTCCACGACTTGCAACAGGAGAAATCATTGGTTGTTTCGGATTGACTGAACCTGATCATGGCTCCGATCCCGGCTCGATGACGACCACCGCTTTAAAAAAGGATGGCGGCTGGATTTTAAACGGTGCAAAAATGTGGATTACCAATTCTCCCATTGCCGATCTTGCGGTCGTCTGGGCAAAAGCAAAAGAGAATAAAGATGATGAACCCGTCATTCGTGGATTTCTGGTTGAAAAAGGGATGGACGGATTTTCAGCTCCCGCTACCAAACATAAAATGAGTTTGCGAGCTTCTTCAACCGGCGAACTGGTTTTTGAGGATGTTTTTGTTCCGGATGAAAATGTATTTCCCGATATCCGGGGATTGAAAGGCCCGTTTATGTGCCTGAATAGTGCACGTTATGGAATTGCCTGGGGAGCCGTGGGAGCTGCGGAATTTTGTTATCAAAAGGCAAGACAATACGTTTTGGATCGAAAGCAATTTGGCAAACCGATTGGTGCAAATCAGTTACCGCAAACAAAACTTGCCGATATGCTGACGGATATTACTTCCATGCAAATGTTGGCCTGGCGATTGGGACAACTGAAGGATTCCGGGCGTCTTCACCCAAGTATGGTTTCGTTGGCAAAACGCCATAATGTTGGAAAGGCTCTCGAAATCGCCCGTGTTTCCAGAGACATGCATGGAGGAAATGGTATTACCGGAGAATATCGTGTGATTCATCATATGGTGAACCTTGAATCGGTGAATACCTATGAAGGAACCTATGATATTCATGGATTAATTCTTGGGAGAGAGATTACGGGAATCCAGGCATTTACGCCGAAGGGAAATGAGTGATAAAACAGAGAAAGTTTTAGTTTTCTAAGAAATTCAAAAATTAATCTGCTCTTGAAGATTCTGGGATTGCTGTTTGAATGAAGTAAAACACTAATTCAATCGTTTATGAATCGATTTCTCTGTTTATTTTTTTACCAATCACCTTAAATAAATCTCTGCCTTTAAAACCTTATCCCCAATCTGTATTCGATCCGCTACTTCCATTCCCTTTGTTACTCTCCCAAAAACGGTGTAGTTACCGTCTAAATGCGGGGACCAGTTTAGCATAATGAAGAATTGGCTCCCTTCTGTATCTTGTCCCGAGCTGGCAATTCCAACCATACCACGCTCAAACGATTGAAAAGATGGCTCTGTGGGAAGTCTGTAATCAACTCGCAATTGGTCGTTTTTATCCAGGGTTATATCCCCGCCCTGTACAACAAAATTTCTGACAATTCTGTGAAATGAGATATTGTCGTACTCACCGGCTCGTGTCAGGCTGTCAACTGAAGAAACAGTAAAGGGAGCAGCCAGCGGGTCCAGTTGAATTTCAATTATGCCTTTTTCGGTTTTTAATCTCCAGAAAGGCTGAACACCCATTTCATAGAGACGATTCCAATCAGGAATTCGAAATGATAATTCGGGCCTTTCAAGTGCTTCAAAACGGTCTTGAAACCTGTTTTCAAAAACTGACCTCAGAACGTATGCTTTATCCCATTCTCCGGCCTCTGCAAAAGCTTTGTATAAAGTATGCAAACGCTCATAATCTTCCTCAGTAAACAGATCACTGCTCATCAAAAACATATTCAGAGAAGAAAACATGGTGGCATCACTTTCTTCCAGCACATTTAGTACAATTGCTCTCAGTTTGTTATGAATGCCGGGTTCCTCAACATTCTCAGAGTAGTAAAAAGCAAGAGATTGAAGCGCCATTGATCCGGTAATACCTCCATCATGAACGTCTCTTCTCACTCTTTCCAAGTAGTCATCCGTTGATTCAAACGTGCTAAAAAGCGTGAGTATCCGATCTTTAAGAAATTCATTATGATGACCCAAAAATTCCATTTTGTATTTATACTCCTCAATATCAACTTCATTTTTAATGAGCAATTCCAATGCTTCAATGAACACTTCTCCATCTCGAGTATTTGGAGCAATTTCATTGTTCACAAGGTTAATTAGCTCATCCGGTATGGAGTCGAATCCTTTTAAAGACTGAAGTGATTGTGCTACAACATTATCCACCGGATGTCTCAACAAACGTTTAATATGTGGATGGTTTAATTCACTCTTTTTAAAAAGAGTCATTGTATTCGCCAGCTCTGTGGAGAGTTGAATGGCATGGTTTAGCGTTATATCAGATCTTCGCTCCATAACCTTCATGAAACCAGTTTTTCCGAGAATCCGAACGATGTACTCATCCATCATTGTGGAAAAATGGCCATCGTAGTTATCCAATAGTTTAGAAAAATCATTCATTAAGACAGAACCTTCTGCAGGACGATTAATTGGTGATCGGTAAAATCCGTATAAAAAATTCCGCCAAATGATGGCATGATCTGAATTCATAGCCAGTGAAAATGCCTCTCTTTTTTTGAGATCATCCACCTCTATGCGAGATAAAATTCCGCCCACTGCTTTTGCACACTTCTCACTCTTGAGTAATTGTTCTTTCTTATTGAGCAGTATGTTTAATGTGGTCAAATTTCCCTTTCTGAAAAAGACCTCGCAAACACCTTCAGACCGAATGATACCATCAGCGAAATATTCATTCAAAAACTCAACCTGCTTATCTGATAACGGATGAAAACTAAGTGCATACCACGCGAAAGAGTTGTCATATTGGATAGCGTATTCAAAGAACTCATGAAGATTAGGGGACTTACTTTTAGCAATTGATTTCCAGGCAAGTTTTCGAACATCTTCGTTTTCATGAGTGGTAAAGCTCCACAATCGGTCGAAATTTCTCCCGATTATAGCATCCGCAATTTTTGGATATTCAATTTTGATGATTTCATTTCTCTCCAGTTGAGGTCTTTCCAAACAAGAATTGAATAAAATAAGCGCGCTAAACAAGAGTAAAATCGATCCGAAATTGTCCCTGGATAAAAAAAGGTTCATCTATTGTTTTTATAAAGAGTTCTTTGTTTATTACACATACATCATACATAAAAAATAAAATTCTATGGACAACGCTCAACTTACCCGAAAACAAAAAGAGTTTTTTGATTTCATCATCGACTATAAAAAAGAACATGATGTTTGGCCAACGTACAGGGAAATCGCAGAGGCTTTCAATTACAAATCCCCAAATAGTGTTACGCAAAATATACAGGCATTGCTAAAGAAAGGATACCTAATTAAAACTGATGATGACGAATACGATATTCATCCGAATTATGAAGAAAATCTCGGCCTCAAAAAAAACTCGGGCATTCCTGTTCGTGGTTTAATTGCTGCCGGGTATCTTCAGGAAGCCGTGGAAGCAGATTTGGGGCAAATCACCCTGGAAACTCTCTTCCCAAATATGGATGATATGTTTGCACTCCGCGTTTCCGGAATGAGTATGAAAGACGCCGGTATTTATGATGGAGATTTTGTTCTGCTGATGGACAATGACGTAAAAGAGGGAGACATTGGTGCAGTACTTTACAACGGAGAAACCAGTCTGAAACGGATTTTTTATGATAAAAATGGCCTGAGACTTGAACCAGCAAATGAAGAATACGACGACATTATCATTAAACCGGATGTATTTGAAGAAGTGAGAATCATCGGTAAATACATTGGCCATGTAAACCGAAGCGGAATACACAAGGCGTTACCACGGAAACTGGCTAGCTAATTTGAGCCTAAATCCGTTCATTCCCGAAATGGTTACATCTCATGCATTTTGCTTTTGGTCTCTCGCGACTGTTTTTTCTCGGTAACGAGTCGGCCATTTCCGCCCTTTCGGGATTCAAATAGTTGTGAATCTTTAATCCACGCCCGTCCGCCATCATGCTGAAGCTTTTTGGTGTTCTTATATTTAAAGGCTTGTTTGTGAAGATCCGGTAATTTACTCATAGCAGTTCAGATTATATGTTATTCCATTAAAACTCCGTAGCATATTATTCTAAATATGAATCCAACCGATAGCGTTCGTTGCACAAAAAATCATATTGATACAGGTTTCAATTCATTTGAAAAAACATTATCTTTGGAATCTGTATAAAATTCGAAACAAATAATAAGAAATTGACTGACATGTACGCTATCGTAAAAATTGGCGGGCATCAATATAAGGTTGCTGAAGACCAAACAATTTATGTAAACCGAATTTCTTCTGATGATGAAAAAATCACTTTGGATGAAGTTCTTCTGGTAAAAGACGCTGAAGGAAAGGTTACGGTCGGCAAACCAAGTGTTGAAGGTGCTAAAGTAGAAGCAAAAATCGTTGAACACCTGAAAGCCGATAAAGTGATGGTTTTCAAGAAGAAAAGAAGAAAAGGGTACCGAGTTAAAAACGGGCACCGACAGCCTATTACTCAACTTCAAATCGAAAAAATTTCTTAACACAAGGTTAATCTATTATGGCACATAAGAAAGGTCAAGGATCGACAAGAAACGGACGAGATTCAGAATCGAAGCGACTTGGTGTAAAAAAATACGGCGGTGAAGTAGTCCGTGCCGGAAACATCATCGTAAGACAGCGTGGAACAAAATTTCATCCCGGCGAAAACGTAGGCCGTGGCGGTGATGATACACTTTTTGCACTCATCGACGGTCAGGTTACTTTCAGAACCCGTGGTAACGGTCGTAAATACGTTTCCGTAGAAGAAGTTTAAATTTTTTTAATTTTTTTAAAGCCCTGATAACATTGTTGTCAGGGCTTTTTTATTTTTGGTCTATGAGTTTCGAGATCAAAGAATACCCCTATTTACAATTCGGCTCCATTTACTGCATTGGCAGAAATTATGCCAGGCACATCGAAGAGATGAAAAGTGAGAGAACGGAAGATCCCGTTGTTTTTTTAAAACCCAGAAGCAGTCTGATTTTTAATAAAGACACTATTCTTCTTCCAAAAGAATCCACAAATGTTCATCATGAAGTGGAGCTTGTTTTGTTGATCGGGAAACAGATTCGAAATATTCCTGTTGATGACGCATTAAATTCAATACAAGCGATAGCAGTCGGTATTGATGTTACGGCACGTGATATCCAATCAAATGCAAAGAAGAATGGTTTACCCTGGGCATTATCAAAGGGATTTGACAGCTTTGCACCCATTGGCAATTTGGTTGAATTTACTACAAAATTAAATCTCCAAGATCTGGATATTCAGGTGCAAGTAAACGGTGAACTTCGACAGAGCGGAAATACATCGAATATGCTGTTTTCGGCGGATGAGATAATATCCTACTTATCTCATCAGTTTACACTCTATCCGGGAGATCTAATTTTTACCGGCACACCGGAAGGTGTCAGCCCCATTGTTAGCGGAGATACCATTAAAGCATCTATAGGAAATCAATTTTCGACGTTAGAAGTATATGTTCGCGCGTAATCTGAAAATCTTGGTATTGGTTCTTGGCCTGTTGATGCTGGCAAATAGCCAGATCATGTCTCAGCCTCTCCCCTTTTTGGAAGATTCTGTAACATACGCGTGGCCTACGGATGCTACCCATCAAATTTCATCCACTTTTGGAGAAACCCGATCAGCGCATTTACATGCCGGATTGGATATCCGAACCTGGGGACAAGAAGGATATAACGTCTTCGCAACCCGTGACGGCATAGTCTATCGAATTGCCACCGGTCCGCATGGATATGGAAATGTTGTCTATCTCAAACATAAAGATGGATCTTACTCTGTCTACGCCCACCTTAATCGGTTTGAACCCGAACTCCAGGCATTTGTAGATTCAATTCGAATGACTGATTACTCCTCAGCAATTGATGAAATTGTTGAAGCGGATTCCATTACTTATAAAAAAGGCGAAGTCATTGCTTTCTCAGGTTCTACCGGAATCGGCCCGCCACATCTCCATTTTGAACTCCGAACCCCGGATCACGAACCATTCAATCCACTTCTGACAAATATCAGGGTTACAGATAATATCCCTCCCGTATTTCGACAACTTGGCATTGAATTCCTGGACTCAGGTTCCTTGAAACCCGATGGATTCGAAATTATAAATGCCCGAAGAAATGGTAATCTATATGATTTTGGAAGTGTTACGGTCAATCAACCCATTGGTCTTGCTGTAAATGTTCATGACCGTGCCAATCAGACCCCAAATGTCTATGCCGTTCATACACTGACATTGGTTTATGAAGCGGATACACTTTATCATTCCAGTGTGGATCAGTTTTCATATGAAGAAACCGGACAAATGTTTTTAGACCGGTCTTACTTGATGTTGGCTCAAACACGCAGGGGATTTCAGCGATTGTACCGTGTAGCTGGAAACAAGCTTCCCATTTATAAAATTTTAAAAAATGAAGGTGTCCTAACGTTTGAAGACGGCACTTATCCACTTCGAATTATCGCTTCGGATATTTACGGCAATAGAACCACGGCTGCCGTAACAATTCGTGTGAATAATTATGAGGGACCCGAAAAAATCACCCATGTTCCAACTTATCCGGTCCCGTCACAAACGCAAAAACCATTTGCAATCAGCTGGAACAAAATACTTCTGAATGATGAAACGCCACTATTGGCGAACGCTGAAGATATTGACTTTGAAATCCAGAAGAATGAAACCCCGATTCGCTTCAGTTCTACCTCTTCAATCGAAAAAAAACTCACGCCCGGTGTAAAACAAATTTTTCATACTCCGGATCAGAGATTGTGGGTCGAATTCCCCAAAGATGCACTTTACGACACACTTGATCTTCATTTGGACATCCTTCAAATGGACGATGAAATTCAATTCAATTTTTCGCCGGACAGGCTTCCGATAGATGGACAAATTTATTTCAATTACATTCTCCCTGAAGATTTAAAAGAGAACCCACATCTTGGACTCTTTTCAGCTGACAAGTTCAGAAATCGGCTTTATTTTATGGGAGCCGTGAACTCTGATGGATATATTCGATCATCTATGCGGGAAATAAGCAGTCTTGTGATTATGGAAGATGACACTCCTCCCTGGGTTGGAATGCCGGAATTTGGTAAAAATCTCGCTGGAAACTGGATCGTAAAAATCCCAGCGATAGATCGCCAAACCGGCATAGATTATCGCTCGTCAATCATTACTGTAAATGGGCAAAGGGGAATTGTTGAATATGATCCTGACATAAATTCCCTCAGTTACTACCTCCCCGGATTTACTCCTTCAAAAGAAAATAATATAGAAGCAGAAGTTTTTGACGGCATGGGAAATCGGTCATCAAGAACGGCATCCCTTTCTTTTTAAAATCAGATAAAAGCGATACAACTAATTTCTACCTTCGCGTTTTTGGGTAATGTGCTCACCTCAACTGTCTCTCGTGCAGGCGGATTTTCTTTAAAATAGTTGCCGTAAATTTCGTTGACGATTTTAAAATCGTCCATATTATCCAGAAATATCGAGCATTTAACAACTTTGCTGAAGTTACTGCCGGCTGCGCGTAAAATCTGTTCAATATTTATCATCACCTGTTTTGTTTGGTCTTCAACACTGTCACCAACCATTTCCATTGTTTGGGGATCTAAGGCAATCTGACCGGAACAATACAGAGTGTTATTAATTATAACTGCCTGGCTATACGGACCAATTGCGGATGGAGCTTTATCCGTTTTAACAATTTTTTTCATCATACGTGTTTTTACACCATAAAAATTTCAATTTGAAGATAGATTAACGGGCTTTTAAAAAGCTATTGTAAATTAGCCTGAATTAATGATTTGAAAGGAACCTAATATTGCGGAATCCTCTATATATGGTTACTTTCTACATATTGAATTAAATAAGAAAAACATCACTCATACAAAAATGAAAAGCACTAAAATACTTTTTCTAATACTTGCTCCTTTGGCATTATTTTGGGCGTGTGAAACAGCAGACCCGCTTGTTGACGATGTGCAAGTAGATCTATTTACAGGGAACTATGATGCAGCGCTTGAAACAGTAAACACTGCACTTGCAACAGACTCTGCCAATTATGTTGCACATATGTATAAAGGAATTGTTCTGTCATCACAAGCTTGGGAGATGGATCCACCAAGTTCCAGACAGCCTGTTTATGAAGAAGCAAGAGCTTCATTCGATACTGCCAAATCTTTAATGCAGGAACAACCAGAAACCCCGGCAGAACTTGAAGAATTAAACAACTCTATAGTCTCTTTCTGGGCCGATGAATATAATGCAGGGGTAAGTATTCAGAATGATGACAGCCTCTTTAATGCTACTGAGAACCCATATGAAGCTTCTCTTGAGCACCTTCAAAATGCTACTATCATCAACCCCGATAGTGCAATGACTTTTCAGGTTATATCATCAACCTATTTTCAGTTAGACCGGGTTGAAGAAGCTATTTCAAGCTATGAAAAAGTTATGGATCTTCTCGATAAGCCAACTCCTGAAGATTATGAATACCTCAACAGCCTCTATCTCTACAACAACCAGTACGAAGAGGCTATTCAGTTATCACAAGAAGGCCGTGAAATGTATCCTGAGGAGTCGATGTTTGTACGCTTTCTCGCCGATGCTTACATCCAGTCAGGTGAAAGGGATCAGGCGATTTCTTTGGTAGAGCAATTAATTGAACAAGAACCAAATAACCCACAATACAGACGGGTACTTGGTACTCAGGTTTACCAAAGCGTTGAGCGTATTTCTAATGACGTATCTGACTTGTACGAAGAACTTTTCGAATTGAGACAAGCTGCAAGAAATCAACGCGGACAAGAACTTGAGCAAACACAAGCTGAAATTGAAGAACTTCAGTCTGAAATTGATTCTAAAGAACAAGAAATTGACGAATTGACCGGTATTGCTATTCGTGAAATGTCGAGAGTAGTTGAGCTTGAACCCGATAGTGAATCAGCCAACTTCATTCTTGGAATTATTTATCAGAACCGTGCAGCCAACTTATTTGAGAGAAGAAATAACACTACCGACAATCAGGAAGCTGACAATTTTGATGAAAGTGCAAAAGAAAATCTGAGAGAAGCCATGACCTATTATGAAAGTGCTGCCGAAATCAACCCGGAAAACCCGGAAAACTGGCAGTCTCTCTTCCAGGTATACACGGCTCTTGGAATGGAAGAAAAGGCTGAAGAAGCCATGCAAAAAGCAGGAATGGATAACTCCAACTAATTTTTTTCTATGATTTATCGATTTACCCGAATGTCAAGTCTCGTACTTGCATTCGGGATTTTTTTTAGTTTTTCATGTAGTAATCTCAAAAATACCGAATCAGATGGTTCATCGAATTCCGATATAACATCTCTGCAGGAACAGATTCGGGAAATCAATCGGGAGATTTCAGAAAACCCGGAGAATAGTGAACTTCCGGTTGAAAAAGGCAATTTGCTTTATCGTTACTCTCAAACCATTTCGAATCCGGCAAATCGCCAACCTGTTTATTCGAACATCAGAGGTATTGCGGATAACTATTCGGCTCAGTTTGTTGCCGAGTCCGGCCAGCTAAATGATATTTTATTAAAAGCCTGGCGAGATGAACAAACCAACGGCATTAAAAAGCTCCAGGAAAATGCTTCCGAACGTTCGGAGGAAGAAGTGACAGGAATTGTTGCTCATTTTGAGAACGCTATTACCCTTATGCCGGATAGTCTTAAGACGTACAATGTGCTGGCAACAACTCACTACCAGCGCGGGAATTTGAGTGATGCAATTGAAATACTGGAAACAGCTGACAATCGAAATCAAGTGGAAAAACCAGAGGTGAAAGAAAAACTGGCATATTTATACCTCGAATCCGGTGATTTAGTTGAGGCTGAAAATCGTTACAGGCAACTTGTTGAAGGCCATCCGGACCAACTACTCTATCATCATGGTTTAATAAACGTTCTGATATTGAGCGACAGGCATGAAGAGGCCATTGAACGTTTGGAAGAGCTCTCGGAAGAATATCCCACCCGTTATAATTACCAGGAATCTCTTGCAACCGAACTCTATTATCTTTTTAAAAACCGAACGGATCAATATCTGCAAAGTAGTGAAGGCCAACTTTCAGAGAGCGATCGCGAAGAATTGGCTGAACTTCTCGATTCAGCTCATTCGCTCTTCGAGTCTATTCAGGAATCACTTCCCACAACGGAGGAAGGCATGTTCAGAATAGCCACTTTCTATAAAAACACCTCAACGAGATTGAAAGAACTATCAACTAATTATAATAATGATGAATTATTCACTGACCTACAGAGTGAATATATGCAGTATTCTTTGCCTCTTTGGGAAAGGCTTGCTGAACTGAACCCCGAAAATATGGGATACATCAGCAATCTTTACCAGGTGTATGTTGAGTTGGGAATGAATGAGGATGCAGAATCTCTTGAACGATCTTACAATTTTTAAAATGAAGTTTAACACAAAAGCAATACATGCCGGCCAGGAACCGGAAAAAACATCCGGAGCTGTTATGCCACCGGTATTTCATACATCTACATACGCACAAAAATCTCCAAATGAACACCAGGGTTATGATTACGCCAGAGTAGGTAATCCCACTCGAACAGCTCTTGAAAAACTTATTGCCGGACTTGAAGAAGCTGATGAATGTGCATGTTTTGGCAGTGGAGTGGCAGCTATTGATGCGATCATAAAAACTTTAAAACCCGGAGATCATGTACTTTCTACGAATGATCTGTATGGAGGTACATACAGGTTATTCACACAGGTTTTTGAACCATATGGCATTGAGTTTTCTTTTGTTGATATGACCAACCTTGAGGAGGTTCAGAGCTCTTTAAAAGAATCCACAAAACTCGTTTGGATTGAAACGCCCACCAATCCCCTTTTGCGGGTAATTGATATTGAAGCGGTTGCAGATCTAACAAGAAAGAAAAGTGATGCTCTCACTGCTGTGGATAATACATTTGCCTCTCCCTACCTTCAGCAGCCCCTGTTATTAGGCGCTGATGTCGTTATGCATTCCACTACAAAATATTTGGGCGGTCATTCAGATGTAATTGGCGGAGCTGTTGCTTCTTCCAATGAGGAATTCATGGAAAAAATCCGTTTTCAGATAAAAACATCCGGAGCCGTTCCGGGACCAATGGATTGCTACCTTATTTTGAGAGGCATAAAAACCCTGCATTTACGTGTGCAGCGCTCAGTAGAAAACGCGAAGGCTGTCGTAGATATGTTAACATCTCATCCCGATGTAGATCACGTCTTTTATCCCGGGTTAAAGACTCATGCACAGCATGAAACAGCCGCAAGACAGATGAAAGATTTTGGAGCAATGGTCTCATTTCGTCTCAAAGACGACACCATTGAAAAAGCAAAACAAGTAATGTCCGGCACGAAAATATTCACACTTGCTGAGAGTTTAGGAGGCGTTGAGTCATTAATCAGTCATCCGGCCTCTATGACACACGGCTCCATCCCTAAAGAAGTTCGGGAAAAAGTCGGGATTACCGACTCACTGATTCGGCTCTCCATTGGAGTAGAAGATGCTGAAGATTTAGTTGAAGATTTAAAACAAGCTATTGAATTGTAACCCAAAAGAGAGAAAGAAATGTCTGCTGTTGTTATTGTTGAAGCCAAACGAACACCCATTGGTTCATTTGGCGGAAAACTTTCCTCCTTTTCCGCACCCGATCTTGGTGCTTCCGTTATTTATGAAGTGATTAAAAAAAGCGGAATAAAACCGGATGATGTACAGGAAGTTGTGATGGGAAATGTTTTGTCTGCAGGAATTGGCCAGGCACCGGCAAGGCAAGCGGCCCTTAAAGCAGGTTTACTGGATACAACACCGGCAACAACCGTCAATAAAGTTTGTTCTTCGGGAATGAAAGCCATTATGATTGCGGCTGATCAAATTGAATTGGGTCAAAATGATATTATGGTTGCGGGTGGAATGGAGAGTATGAGTAATGTACCATACTATCTTCGAAAACATCGGTTTGGTTCGAAGTTAGGTCACTCCAAAGTTGAAGACGGTATTCTGATCGATGGCTTATGGGATGTGTACAACGACTTTCATATGGGCAGTGCCGGAGAGATCTGTGCCAGGGAATGCAACATCTCACGAGAGCAGCAGGATGAATTTGCAACCGAATCATACAGACGTGCCATCGCCGCACATAAAGCCCGATACTTTAAGAATGAAATTGTCGCTATGAAAGTCACTGACAGAAAGGGCACTGTGACAAAAATGACAATGGATGAAGAACTTGAAAGGGTTAATTTTGAGAAAATACCTCAACTCAAACCTGTCTTCGATAAAGGAGGAACGATTACAGCGGCAAATGCAAGCAGTATTAATGACGGAGCCGCAGCCGTCCTTCTAATGAGCGAGAAAAAAGCAAAGGAATTGGATTTAAAGCCAATTGCCAGAATTCGAAGTAGGGCAAGTGCAGCAAAAGCTCCGGAATGGTTTACAACAGCGCCTTCTGATGCTATACCCAAAGCTTTAAAAAGCGCAGGTGTAGCGAAAAGTGATGTTGATTTATTTGAAATAAATGAGGCATTTTCGGTAGTCTCTCTGGCAAATAATAAACTATTGGAGCTGGATCCCGAAAAAGTAAATATTTATGGTGGAGCAGTAAGCATAGGTCATCCAATAGGATGTTCCGGTGCAAGAATTGTCGTTACGCTGCTAAACGCCCTGAAACGGACAAATGGCTCGATTGGGTGTGCAGGAATCTGCAATGGCGGTGGTGGGGCATCAGCTTTAGTAGTAGAAATGATTTAATTTGAAGGCATTCAGGGCAAGCTTAGAAACTTGACTTTTTTTGGGTGTGCACGTATTATATTCTCTTAGAGAAAGACATTAAAAAAATTCTTATTTGATCCTTTTTTGGGTACATTTGTCTACATTCTCTTCACCCCTGGAAATGTGTGTTATAAACTCTAAGGAAGCCTATTGTAAAAAGCTACAAGTTTCACTATTCAACAGAAGATTGACTACCTGTGATGGGTTAAACCATTACATTCATTCGTTTAGAATTTTCTAATCAATATTAATCCAGCAGATTGCAATCTTATGGCCGAATGTTGGCGAAACAATAGATCACGTATTATCCGAGTTAACCAAATATTAAATAGAGTTACAGATCCATTTAACACTTAGTACTCACGTTATGAAAAAGATTTTCTTCACTCTTACAGCACTTCTACTACTCCCCGCTTTTGTAGTTAAAGCCCAGGTTGGAATAACCGCTGTTCCCTTTTTGCAAATTGAACCCGATTCCCGGGCAACGGGTATGGGTAACACGGGAGTTGCTGTAGCAGATAATGCGTCGGCAATATTTTGGAATCCTGCAGGACTCGCTTTTCAGAATCAAAACCAGATCAGTGTAACTCATGCAAACTGGCTTCCTGCTTTTAATGCAGATCTGTTTTATGATTATCTCGTGGGAACTTATTATGTGGAAGACATTGGCACCATTGGCGGACACATCACGTTTCTCAATCTCGGCGAGCAAATCCGAACAGATGAAACAGGACTGGAACTCGGGCGTTTTAACAGTTTTGAAATTTCAGCCGGTCTCTCCTATGGTTTCCGCATTTCGGATAACTTCTCTCTCGGAACCGGATTAAGATACATCTACAGTTCACTTGCGGACGGTAGTGTTAGTGGTCAGGACATTAGTCCGGGATCAAGTGTCGGCATTGACCTTGCAGCACTTTATAAAACCAACCCGTTCCAGGTAGCTAACAGACAGGCGACTTTTAATGCCGGATTTAATCTTTCAAACATTGGACCGGGCATACAATACACAGACAATGCCCAGAAAGATCCCCTTCCAACCGTGATGCGCTTAGGCTGGGCTTACACCATGGATATTGATGCAAATGGTATCAATACGCTCACACTCTCCAATGACATTTCAAAGATCATGGCTCGTAACGAGCGTATCAGTGACGATCCTGAAAATCCTGAATATGAAACAATGGGAGTCCTCGAAGCCCTGTTTAATTCATGGGGTTCCTATGACAGATTCAATGGCACTGAAACCGTTAGCGTTGGTCTTGGCCAGCAATTAATGTATGGATTTGGACTTGAGTATTGGTACGATCAGCTTTTTGCCTTGAGAACAGGATATTATTACGAACATCCTGAAAATGGAAACAGGGAATTTATAACCCTGGGAGCCGGACTTCGGTACAATATTTTCGGAGTGGATTTCAGCTATATCTACACACTTGAGGACGATCACCCTCTTGCAAACACGATCCGGTTAAGCGTTCTGATGAATTTTAGGTAAGATCTTCTCTTTTGGATGACATATTTAACTTCAAGAAGCAGTGGTATATCTATTTTATCACTGCTTTTTTTATTTCTTTTCTGGATCGATAATGCATCCGCGCAGGTTCAAATCAAACCGAATCTCGCTTCATTTTCTCAATATTCCCCCCCTCAAAAAACTATTTCTGCCCCTGATGATTTAAAAATTATCGGGGTGATGGTAGAATTTCTTCCGGACACCAATCGCTTTACATCAGGTAATGGAACATTTGGCCCTGGCAGCATTCCTTACCTTGAAGATCCCGGAACAAATATCGATGCTCTTCCTCACGATCACAGCTATTTTGAAGCTCATCTTGAATTCACCAAAAACTATTTTGAAACTGTTTCAGGTGGTAAAATTTCGATTGATTTTGAAGTTCTACCAGAAGTTTATCAGCTAAACAAAAGGATGGAAGAATACTCCCCGACCGGTGAAAATCCTGATCTGTCGAGTATGGCTGAGTTAGTGACTGATGCCTGGACAATGGTAGGTGAATCGAATGCAATCATAAACAACTTTACCGAAGCCGATAACATTGCATTCGTAATCTTCCATGCGGGTGTGGGACGTGACATCGAACTTACAGGAACAAACCTTGACAAAACTCCCCAGGATTTACCTTCTTTTTATTTAAGCAGAGAAACTCTTTCCCGGTTTTTGGATGATCCGTCTTTCTCCGGTTTTCCAATTAACAATGGCAATCTGTTAGTGAGCAATTCACTCATAATCCCCAGAACACTTACAAGGGCCGGCACAGATGCTGCTGATGACCGATTCCTGTTATCCCTTTCCATAAACGGACTTTTAACCGCACAAATCGGAAGCCATCTTGGCTTACCAGATCTGTTTGATACAAATACGGGCCAATCGGGTATTGGCCGATTTGGTTTGATGGACGGTGCCGGAATATTCTCCTACAACGGCCTGTTCCCACCGGAACTTTCGGCTTGGGAAAAAACCTACCTCGGATGGTCTGTCCCCTTTTCCGTTGAATATGATGAAGAAAATCCGATTCATTTGCCCGCAGCCAACCTTCATCAGGAGCAAAGTATTTCCAAAGTTTCAATATCCAATGAAGAATACTTTCTTATCGAAAATCGCCATCGTGACCCTGATGGAAACGGAATTACTCTGACAATTAAAAAAAATGACGGGAGTTACGTTCAGCAAACATTTACAAACAACGACACAGAATTTACAAATCAAGAATTCGGATTTGATGAATTGCTGGAACCCGGTGTGGTTGTATCTGCAAGCAATTATGATTTTTCGCTCCCGGGCGGATTTATCTCTGATCTGGAAACTGATGATACATTAAATGGTGGAATTCTAATCTGGCATATTGACGAAGGCATCATCCGAGAAAAAATGGATACAGGAGGCGTTAATAATAATGCGGATCGCAGAGGAATAGATCTTGAGGAAGCAGACGGAGCCCAGGATATTGGCCGCCCAACCTCTATCGGGCTGTTTCAAAATGAAGTAAATGGATCTCCTTATGATTTCTGGTGGTCAGGCAACAACGCCAGTGTTATTATCCAATCAGACACCCTTCAATTTTACAACAACCGATTCAGCCCGGAAACCACTCCCACAAATAATAGTAATTCGGGTGCTCCCTCCTATTTCGAAATCTATAATATTTCAGACAACCTGCCGGTTGCAAGTTTTGAGATTCGACCTGTTCAGCCTTTCCCTGGTATTTATGAGCTTTGGGATTCAAAATCAGATATGAATATCACCGCTTTTTCGGATGCCGAAAATGAGTATTGGAAACGATATCCACTTGCAGTTCAAACAATTACAGTTGTTAATAATGATTGGATTTTAATCCCGGGATATGATGGTATTCAATTTTATCAGCCGAATGATAAACATCTTTCTGAGCAACTGATTTCTGTAAACACTCTTCAGCAACCGTTCATCAATAACGACCTATTTACAGTGGCCGGATTACCTGGAGAAACTGGAAATATTGAGTTATCTATTTATCAGTTCCATGAAGAAAGTATTTCTGAGGAATCCCAATTTACCATTCAATCAAACTCTGCATTTATCAGTTCATTCGAGACAAACATTCTTGATATTGATGGCACAACCGACAGAATTGATCTGTCAAACAATGAAATTTTGAGCACAAACAACGCCGTTCAGTTCTCTGAAAAAATTGGCGATTACCAATCAAAAATTGAGAATGGTTCACTCATTCTAAATCATCCGGGGGGATCTGAAACTTTTGTCATCAATCAAAAAAATGAAGATGAAAGGTTTTATACTGGATTAATTCAAGCGCCGAATGACCAGGTATTCTTCTACCTTCTTGAGGATGGCCAACTTTCCGTTTTTAGTCCGGATGAAAACTATCAGACTAAGAAAGTGATTCATAAATCCGGTTTCATCGACTGGCCGGCATTTGTTGATTTCAATCAAGACAGCCAACTGGATTTTTTATTTATTGATTATACGTCAAACCAGGTAATTGCAAAGAATAAGAATGGGGCATTCCTTCCGTCATTTCCTATTTCCGCACCTGCTGAAACCCGTTTTACAGGAACACCAATCGTTGCAGATTTGAATGGAGATAACAATAATGAGTTTATCATTACCGGATACGATAATTACTCCATGAATCTGTATGCATTTGACCAACATGGTGAGTTAATTGATGGATTTCCATTATATGTTGGAGGAATTGAAAATGAAGAATCTCAACCCATTCATCCGCTTATTTCAGGAAATAAATTAATTGCTGTTAGTCATACGGGAGATTTGAAAGTTTGGGAATTTAAGAATTTGAAGAATCTCCAGTGGAAGTCGAAATATGGAAATCAAACCAGGAATAAAATATCCGGATTCATCAATTCCGATGCGCCGTCGAATCCTCAGCTCTCATTATTAAATGATGAAGAGACATACAATTGGCCGAATCCTGCGACGGACGAAACTCAAATCAGATTTCAAACCCGTGAACCTGCTGAGATTCAAATCAAAATATTGACGATGAGTGGCCGGGTCATCGGCAATCATACTTTTCAAAGTAAAGGTGGTATAGCTGAGGAGATTTTGCTGGACACATCCAGCTGGGCCAGTGGTGGATATTTTGCACTTATTGAAGCCAAATCTGATGGAATCACGGAGAGGAAACTGATTAAAATTGCAATTGCCCGATAAGTGAAAAGATTTATTACATATCATTTTTACCTTTGCTTGATCTTAAGCGTATTTCCATTGCACTTGATGGCGCAAATCTCTCCTTCAGACATTGAATTTTCTTACAATCATCTCCCCTGGTACACGATTGAAGGCGAACATTTCTTCATTCATTACCAGGAAGGAAGTGAAACTACAGCCGGCGTTGCCTCTTTGGTCGCTCAAGAGATTTACACACCTATCACAGAACTTTATGAATATGAACCCGGCCGGAAAGTCAGCATTGTTTTGAGAGACAGAGAAGATTACTCCAATGGGGCCGCTTATTTTTTTGATGATAAAATTGATATTTGGATTCCACCACTGGATACGCCTCTGCGCGGAACTCATCAATGGTTGCGAAATGTCATCACACACGAATTTACTCATATTGTGCAAATGGGGGCTTCTATGAAACGTCCACCCATCATTCAATCCATCTACTTTCAATGGCTTTCTTATGAAGATGTCCGCCGCCCGGATGTGCTTTATGGATCACCCAATGGCATTATTACTCATCCATTCTCCACAGCCAGTATTCCTGCTTGGTTTTCGGAAGGAACGGCTCAATACATGCGGGAAAATATCTATTACGATTACTGGGATAGCCACCGGGATATGATTCTTCGCATGAATATTCTCTACAACAATACTCTCAATTTTGTTGAGATGGGCCATTTCAGTTCGAAAACGAGTATTGAAAGAGAAACGGTTTACAACCAGGGATTTGACTTTGTGAGCTATTTAGCGGATCGATTCGGTGAGAAAACAATCGCTGAACTTGCATGGGAGTCGTCTGAAGGAAGTGATAATTTTGGAACGGTGATGGAAGCCGTAACAGGTGTACCGGGTAAAGAATTGTATGAAGAGTGGATTCGTGATCGGAAAGAAAAATATGTAAAGCAAGTTGAGGGAATTGAACCCGGAGAAATAGTTACGATCGAAAAACGTGGATTTATGAATTTCTATCCTCAATACGATCCAAACGAAAAGATATTCGCTTATTTAACGAATCGTGAGCGTGATTATGGAACCACTCAACTCCTCATTCAAACACCGGATTCTACACTTGAAGTGGATGAATTCACAAATCCGATGTTGGATAACTCCACTCAGAATCATTCATTGGGCATTTATGATCAATCGGGGTTAGCTATCGATTTTGTTGGAAACCGTTTCAGCTTTTCTCCAGACGGGAAAAAAATTGTGTACAGTAAAACAGCCACAAATAAAGTCGGAGAACAATATCACGATATTTACATTTTTGAAATCGACTCTCTGAAGAACCGGAAAATCACGAAAGACGCACGCATACAAGATCCTTCCTGGCATCCGTCCGACAGCCTGATTGCTGGCGTTCAACTTAAACAGGGAACACAAAATATTGTGCTTTTAGAACCCGGTGAAAATAAAATAAAACAGCTCACAAATTTCACCAAAGGAGAAACCATTTATACACCTGTTTGGTCTCCTGAAGGCGATATAATTTACTTTTCCTCTGCAGATTTGAACAACCGAAATCTCTATGAAATTGATGTTGAATCCGGTGAAATAACTCCCCTATTTCGTGATGAGCGGACAGATTTCAGAGATCCGTGGATGGATGCTGAAGGCGATTTTTTATATTTCTCGTCCGATGCAAATGGAATTTTCAACATTTACCGGAAGCGCACCGATCAAAATTCTATTCAGAAAATCACCAATGTTTATGGTGGGGCATTTATGCCATTCGCTTCGAAAGACTCTCTGTTCTTTTCTGAATACAAAGCCAGTGGTTATAAAATTTCTGCAATTCCACTGCCTGAATTTCGGAAAACGCATCAAATAAATGATTTGGTTCAAACTGAAAGAGATCAATCATTATCAGGTATCGCTGCTTATGATAATGTCCGCGATCTGTCACTCATTCACGATTCGTTAAAAGCATCCAACACCGAACAGAAAATCGTAATTGACGAAACATCTCTTTCTGATACCGATTTCACCTGGCGGCCCTATAGCCAAACCACAACCGGGCTTAGTATTATTCCTGTGGTTCGGTTTGATAATTATTCCAAACTGAAGGGAAGTAATATTCGATTGATCGGAGACGGAAAATTCGGAGACGTTGGAAAAAACCTCATCAGAGATTTTAAGGCAGGAGCTTACTTCACGTCAAGAGAGGTAACTGAAAGACTCAGTATTTTCGGTGGCGCCATGTTTGGATGGGGTTCACTGGAAGCGGAAAGCTTTTCTGATTTTATCTCCCCCAACCGCCTGAATAATCTCGATCGTGATATGTTTATAATTATCGATCAAAGGGGAATTCCGTTTATCAAAAGAAGTTGGTCTCCCACCATCAGTCTCGAAGTTTATAATCTTAAGAGAAATGTTCGGGATGGAATCAGCATTGAAGAATTTCCGTGTACCTCTTGTTTTCCCATTCAAAAATCTATTGATATTCGTTACAATGTTTGGGAAGCCAACCTTTTCCTGAGAAGTAAACTAAATCAATGGAGTTTGTTTGAACTGGGAGCCTCTTATTCTCCTTACAGCGTTGCGACAGATGGTTTCTTTTCCGATGAATACAATGAGTTTATTCCAGGTTCAACAACAGAATACTTCAAAGGAGCTTCTTATTCGGCTTCATATTATGTAGATACAAGAGTTCCCTCACGCCATACCGATATTGCTACCGAGGGTGCAATGGCGACTACAACATTTCGCGTTGAAAACGGACGTTTGCTACAGGAATTTGAAATAGAAGACGGTTCACTCTCACCAGTCTATTCTAAAAAGACAAACTACTCAATAGAATTAAAAAATCAGTTTGGTGGTTCTTTGGGTGATAAATTTCACACAATGTTAACCACCCGAATTTTCAGTTACTTTAATGAGCAAGAAGACTATTTTTATCTTGATTATGTCGGTGGATTAACAGGAATGCGTTCATATCCCTATTTTGCAATTGGTGGCCAACGCACGGCATGGGGACGGCTTTCTCTTCTGACACCCATTAAAAGAGATATCAATAAACAGATAGGAGCTTATTCTTTAGATAAACTTTATGCGCATTTATTCTTTGAAGCCGGCAATGGATGGGGAGGTCCGCTGGACATAGGAACCAATATAAAAACCGGGATTGGAACTGAATTGAGGTTTGCTTTAAATAGTTATTATCTTTTCCCACTTAAATTCTTTATAAGTACAACGTATGGTTTCAGTCGATTTAACGTTACATTGCCAGACCAATTTATATCCACATCATCTGAAAACTCTTTAAATTACGGCAAGGAATTACTTATTTACTTTGGTTTAACCTTTGATTTCAATCAGTTTTGAAAATTCCATTACTTTGCATAATCATCCTGCTGCTATCAATCCGTGCAAATGCTCAGGAGTTGGCTTCTTTGGGTGATGACCCGATTGTTGAAGTTAAAACAAATAATCAGGCCCAGAATAAAAACTACTATGTAGTCACCCCTCTCCTTCTTAGGGAATCTGCCGTTCAATCCTATGAAGAAGAATATGCTATCCGAAATGGAAGTAAATTTCATGCTTTCTTCAGTTCTTTGGTTATGCCTGGTTCCGGACAAATAAAGAATAATAGTTGGTGGAAAGCAGGTCTGTTTCTTGGTGTAGAGGTTGCATCAGTGTATTTATTTGTGGATAACCGAAATAAAGCACGAAATGGAGAAAGAGACTTTGAAAAGTGGGCCAACAGAAACTGGAGTGTTGTAGAATACTCTAATTGGTTGGTAAGATATCATGAGGTTAATGACCTCGATAATCCTCACATTGATGAATTACGTGAAATGGTAGAGGGTGAAGAAGCAACGTTTAATATTCAAACAGACTGGGAAAAGATTGATTTGAATGTTTTACGGGCTGTTGAACGAAACACACTTTATATCACATCAGACGCCCAAATAAACAGTAATTTCTCACACACCTTACCCGACTACGGAAGTCAGCAATATTACGAATTACTTTCCAAATACTATCAATACCAGGCGGGCTGGAAAGACTATAATGATTTCCATGATACTATTGGCCATACCGATATTTTTTATGACGACAGATATCAAATAGACAGAGGGGGTGCGTATGCAAGTCCATTTTTCTACCAGGGAGCTCAAATCGGAGATCAATTTAATACTGATTTCAGACGCGGCGGATATTTTGTATCCATCTTGATTGCCAATCATATTATTTCGGCGTTTGATGCATATTTTACACTAAAAGTGAAACAAAACAGGCTATTGGCAACTTCAAGCGTTGTACCCGGTAAGCAATTCACTTTAACCTATCGTTTTTAGATGGATCGTTTTATTGAAAAACTAAAATTAATTCTTCGAGACAGAAGATTATACATCTTTCTTGGAAGCCTGATTGCTCTCGGTTTGGTAGTGGCACTTTTGTTGGATTTTCTCATCATGCCGACTTATACCAATTACAATGAAGGGGTCACCGTCCCGGATGTCACAAAAATATCGCTCGACGAGGCTGCTGAACTATTGGATGAATATGGCCTCAGGCATGAAGTACTTGACCGCCGTGCACATTCTGCATATCCTGCAAATTACATTATTGATCAGTCCCCATCTCCGCAACAAATTGTAAAACCAAACCGCAAAATCTATCTGACTGTCAATACAGCTCAGACCCCACAGACTGTTGTACCTGATGTAGTAAATATGTCTTTAAGAAATGCTGAAATTCAGCTTGAAAACCATGGATTGACGGTAGGTACAAAAAGTTATGAATCATCCCGATTTAGAAATACCATTTTAAGGCAATCCGTGGCTCCCGGAGATTCCGTTGCCCGTGGTACCGTTGTAAATCTTGCGGTAAGTGATGGATTGGGATCGCGTATTGTTGAGGTCCCTGATATTGTAGGTATGCGTTTGTCAGAAGCTCAACAAAACATAACAAGAGCTGGTTTGCGCGTGGGTGAAGTTCGCTTCCAGCCAAGTCGCGAGTATACACCCAACACGGTTATCTCATTCACTCCAAATGAAGAACAACTCACCGAAGGCGAATCCCTTCAGCTTGTAGTTGCTGAACGTTTCGATGCCCGTGAAGAAAGCGAATCCGGAGCTATAATTGATGATTCGACATCTACCAGCTCTCAAAATCAAAACTGAACCAATTAGCATAAAATGAATTTTAATCTTCCCGTTCTGGCTCCATCGATTCTTGCGGCAGACTTTTCCAGACTGGGCGATCAAATCTCAGAGTGTACTGACCACGGCATCCAATGGATCCATTGTGATATCATGGATGGCCACTTTGTACCCAATATCAGCTTTGGACCCGGAATGGTGAAAACTGTGCGCTCCCTTACTCCTGAAGCATTTCTTGATGTTCATTTAATGATGGAAAACCCGGACCTCTTCATTGACGATTTTGCAGATGCCGGAGCAGATCTCATTTCTGTACATTATGAAACCTGTCCGCATCTTCACAGAACAATTCAGAATATCAAAGAAAACGGATGCATGACTGGAGTTGTAATTAATCCGGCAACAAGCGTGGATTTACTTGTACCTATCCTCGTCGATGTAGACCTGGTGTTGATTATGACCGTCAATCCCGGTTTTGGAGGACAAGCGTTTATTGAAAGCAGTTATGATAAAATTGTTCAGCTCACCGCATTAAGAGATCAGTTGCAGCTTTCCTTTCTGATTGAAGTGGACGGAGGCGTGGGAACAAAAAATGCCAAGAAACTTGTTTCTAAAGGAGTAGATGTCTTAGTGGCCGGAAGTAGTGTTTTTAAGGCCGATAACATCCCCAATGCAATAACAACATTAGAGAAAGCTGCTCGATCAGGTTCAAACACAGTGGCTTAAGTAATCACAAATATTTGTTATTTTTGATTTGTTAACTATAAAGGACTGTATTTATCGAAACATCACAACAAATTTCAGAAGAAACTCTTTTCATTGAGGATATTGAACCGGTTGTTCTGTTGGGATTTTCAGATGAACATCTCAATCAGCTTGATCGGGCTTTTCCATCCACAAAAATTACCGCACGGGGAAACCGTGTAAAAATCCTTGGGCCGGAATCAGATGTAGAATCCGTCCGGGAAATAATAGAGGAGATGATTCGCCTCGCCAAACGCAATGGCCAGATTCAACAAAGTGATCTTTCTACGCTATTGGCACTTGCTGATAAATCTGAAAGGGGCAAATCTAAGATGTGGGCACCGCCAGAAGATACCGATACAGGCGATACGATTTTGCACACATTTACCGGTGAGGCTATAACCGCCAAAACCGCAGGTCAGCGGGAAATTGTCAAATCATCCGAAAAAAATGATATCCTGTTTGCAATTGGTCCTGCAGGAACCGGCAAAACGTATACCTCGGTTGCACTTGCAGTAAGAGCATTAAAAGAACGCAAGGTAAAAAAAATTATTCTTGCAAGGCCCGCTGTCGAAGCCGGTGAAAATCTTGGCTTTCTTCCGGGTGATCTTAAGGAAAAAATTGATCCTTATCTCCGCCCCCTCTACGATGCTCTTGAAGAAATGATTGAATTCGACAAGCTTGAATTTCAGCTTGCAAAGAATATCATTGAAATTGCTCCATTAGCCTATATGCGTGGACGTACTTTAAACAATGCCTTTGTAATATTGGATGAGGCTCAAAATGCCACCAATACTCAGATGAAAATGTTTTTAACACGAATCGGGTTTAACAGCCGTGCAATCATTACAGGTGATGTCACGCAAACCGACCTTCCCAGAAAACAGGAATCCGGACTTGTATCCATTCAAAAAATTCTCCAGGGAATACATGGGATTTCTTTCGTTTATCTCGACCAAAATGATGTTGTTCGCCACAAATTGGTCCGGGATATCATTGAGGCATACGAAAAATTCGAAAACAGAAATAAATAAAGCAGTCTGTTTGACAGCAGATCTCTTGGTTGTAATATGAATAACAAAACACTTGTAAGCTCTCTGTATGAGGGAACGTTTTCAGTAGGGAGAGATGAAGAATTTGAAAGAATTACGAAAAGTGATCCTCCAAATAAAGGCGCTCTTAAACTTTCAATCAATCCTTTTCTGATTCAAAAGGAAAATCATAACATTCTCTTTGATGCCGGAATAGGTGACTTGTTTGGAGAGGATTCGTCCATTGATACCATGCACAATAATCTCGCTGAACATTCTCTGAATGAATATGATATTACAGATATTTTCATCAGTCATCTTCATTTTGATCACATGGGTGGACTGGCGAACAGAAAACACGGTTTTTGGGAATTAACGTTTCCGGATGCATCCATTTGGGTTTCAAAAGACGGATGGAAACGTTTACAGGAAACCATTGATGAGCATAATGAAGATGAAATCGAATTTTTTCACTTTGTTGACAATAAGGCTGATTTAAACTTTCTGGCAGAAGAAGACAATCCAATTCCACATGTAAGAGTTGAGCGAATTGGTGGCCACACAAAATTCCATCAGGTATTATTTTATGAAAATGGAGATGACCGTTATTTGATGGCCGGGGATGTAATTGGAACACGAGGAGCAATCAATAGAACGTATAAAGCCAAATATGATGAAGAACCAGAAAAAAGTCTGAAGAAAAGAGAAGAACTTCAGAAACTGGCTTTTGAGCAAAAATATACTATTATGGCTTATCACGAAACGGTTTCTCCATTGTTTAAACTGGTTTCACATGATCAAAAGAAAGGATACTCCATCGAAAATATTTCAGGATGAAATTTTCTGAGCCAACGTTCGAAGCGAAAAAATTTCTGGTAAAACAAGGCTTTCCTGAATCGTTTGAGGCAGCGGTAATTCTTGGTTCGGGCTTAAGTGGATTTACAGATTCAATAGATCATCCCGTAAAAGTTCCTTATCACACAATACCTCATTTCCCGGTTACTTCTGTCCACGGCCATGACGGAATGTTGATCTCCGGTAAAGTTAGAAATAAATCTGTTCTGATCTTTTCGGGCCGGTTTCATCATTACGAAGGATTTCCCTTTTCTACTACCGTCCTTCCCATCCACATCGCAAAAGAATTCGATGCAAATAAAGTCATAATTTCAAACGCTGCCGGAGCAGTAAATTCTCAGTTTAAAGTGGGAGATTTAATGGTCATCGATGATATTTTTCGACTTTTTCAAAAAATATCTATCAAACCTTCCAATACGTTTCGGTATAACCTTTACCCTGTTTCAGAAAGGGTTAGAGGAATCGCATCCTCTATCGGGTTAGATATCCAACGAGGCACATACCTCTATGTAAAAGGTCCGAATTATGAAACCAAAGCCGAAATTACTGCTTTTCAGCGGCTTGGGGTTGATGTGGTTGGCATGAGTACAGCACCCGAGTTAATGGAAGCTTCAAGACTTAAAATACCCGCAGCAGCGATATCCTTGGTTACGAATATGGCGGCCGGTCTTTCATCAGGGAAATTAGATCATTCTGAAGTGAAAGAAGCAGCCGAAAGCCGAAAGGAAGATTTTGCGAAGCTTGTTACTGAATTGATTGATCAGCTTTAAATTTCTAAAGCATATAAAATCTTGTACTCAAAAGCCCGGCAATAATTGCCATTAAAAAACTGAAGAGAGTTCCTATCAGAATATATTCAGTTAATTTTCGGTCTTTAGACTTTGTTAAATCTCCAAACCGAAAAACAGATTTAGCCGCCAATAAAAAACCAATCACCTGTGCATTTCCAGTCATAAAGGCAAGATAGACAAAAACCCTTTCCAGCATTCCGATATATTTACCCGCTCCGCGGAGAGACTCTTTCTGATCCAGTTCAATTTGTTCGTTCCACGGATCCATAATATACTGCATGATATACGAAGCTGGATATGTAAGAAAAAGCAATCCTGTTAACACAATCCAAAATTGGTCGCTTAGTCCGCCGATCATTGTCCCGCCCCAGAAGAAATTCCAGGCTAAAACGAGTACAAGAAGGTGAGCAACCTGGTCAGCCCCAAACCAGAAACCTTTCGTTTTTTCATTCTGAAAACTAAGTTTAAATCCATCAATAAAATAATGAGTAATCATAATGATAAGTGCAGCCGGCAATCCGCTAAAATCCCATAAAATCAACATCACCAATATAAAATGGATGAACACATGTAGGAACAAATGTGGCGAAAACCATTTTTTTCTCTCCTTACTTTCAATCCATTTAGCTCTTTGCAAGAAAAAATCGCCAATAATATGTGCGAGGATCAATTTTACTAGAATCATATCCTGAATTTAGTAGTACGGTTTGTTTTCAATTCTTTCTCGGAAATACTGCTCCATTTCCATGATTTCATAAATCGCTCCTCTTTTAATCCTGTCGTTCACAGAGGATTGTGCTATTCCAAGCTTCTCAGCAATTTCTACTTGGGTAATTCCTGAAATGCTAAACAGAAGTTCAGCAACTTCGGCAGAATTGCTTGTCCACGAATTCATTATAACTAATGCCAGTTTAAACATCATATTGAATTCTTTGTCAAAATCATTCCAAGGTGATTTTATTCCAAGATGGATTTTTTTCTCTTTTAATGCATCTAATAACTGGCCGGAGTAAACAAACGCTTCGCTATAGGCTTCACTAACTCGATTGGCATACACATCTTCCTTTCCAACGCCAATTGCCAGCCTTACATCAAGTTTTTTAGACTTTTGTTTTTTGATGACAGATTTAATGAGAATTGCAACTCTTACCGCATCTTTGGTAGCTACCGTTAATTGAAAGCTATCGCCTCTGTAGATCTCCCAATCTGCGGGGGAATCACCAAACTTTAAGAACAATTTTTTTAATGGATTTAACCAAATGTCTGGCTTTTCAACTGACTGTGAATATACGATATCTCCGGTTATTGTACTTTTCATACTTCAATATCGGTATTTTATTCGATATTTTCAATTTATCGTTTAATTTACCGATAATAATACATTATAGGCTAATTTATCGATAATAATACATTATAGGCTAATTTATCGATATTACAGCGGATTGGTTTGATTTCTATACTGAGCCAGATATTGATTTATTTTTACTTTTTTTCGAGTACTCTCACTGGTCATGTAACGGATTTTTCCAAAAATGGATCGCTCCTGCCAAGCCCTGTCAAAGCGGCCGAAGCACCAGAAAATTCCGGTGTAACTGTTCGGATCACGACCATCAATAGCATACGTATTATTCAAATCAATCAGGTACTTAAGAGCAGTTTCAGGATCAGGTGTCCATTCAATAACTTTTTTCCCCCATAGCATTCGCAAATAATTGTGGATGATCCCCTCCTCTCGAAGTTGTGTTTGAGCAGCATTCCAAAGTTCATCATGTGTCTTCGCTTCCGCCAGTTCATTGTATGAATAATTCCACTCCCTGGAATCGCCGCGATGCTCATTCAATGTATCACGGGCCCAATCCGGCAAACTATCAAACTGATCGTAATCCGGACGGTGGTGAGCAAAATGAAATCCCACTTCCCGCCATGTAATTAACTCATCCAGAAATTTCGAAATATTTGAATCCCCATTAAAAAACCCTTCTCTTGAACCGGCATTAAATGTTATTCGATCAAGACTCCAATCATCCGGTTGATGATCAAAAACGGCACGAACAATCTCGAAAACAGATACTTTTCCAAAATGTAGCCACGGGCTCAAGTGACTCGTTTTTTGTTCATCCGGATCATTTCTTTTGTCACCATAATCAAACAATCCATTAGAGATGAACTGCCCCAACATACCGAGACCGGCTTTACGAGTTCCCTCCCAATCTATCGGCTTGACGGAATGATTGATCTCCAGCTTAGAAACAAATGATTCAATCTCTGAAAGTGCTTCTTTACCGGAAGGATACTTGTCTGTGATTTCTGTCAACCCTCTGATTTTATCCGTGTGCTCAAGGTCATCCAGTGGATCTTTCTTTGGTGGATGAGTATATGCTTCCACGAAATGTTTCTGCATGATTTTTCTAAACAAGTATGCACTGTACGGATCTTTGTCCGTAATACCCAGCGGGATGATGCCATTACTGTCAACCGTGATATATGGAATATTTACTTTCCGGGAATATTTCTCATTGCTCTTTTTGATGATGAAAATCGGGAACTCATCAGAAATTATGATTGAAGCCCTGTCAAAAATTTCCATCACCATGCTATCAATTTGGCCGGGCTTTTGTTCACAAAACGTGAGGTAGTTGAGATCTTGTTTCTCCGCAAAATCCAAATGCTCTTTCATTCCCTGCATCATAAATGTATGTGAGCGATCAGTTGCCCAGCGGTAGTGGCATGAAAAAGCCTCGTAAATGAGAAGTGGTTTCCCAAGTTTGTTTGCCCAGCTAACCGCGTACTCCAAACCAAAATTGTAATGAAATCGTCGGGTATTCTGCATCCAGTAGACTACAAAATCGCCATCTTTATTTGGTTTATGATCGTTGTTATTAAAAACCCGGTAACTGTTAATATTCTTCATAGAGGGATCTGTTTTCAATTCCCTTTATCAACAACTGAAAACTATTTTCAATTCCTTGTCAAAAAAATAGTAGAAACAAAAAAGGCTCAGTCAAAAAATGACTGAGCCGCAAAAATCATCATTCAAAGCAGACTTTTATTACTGTTCTACAGCTTCTTTCTTTTTCTCTGCCCGCTTTCTGTCGTTATGATCCAGGTGCAATTTTCTAATTCTTAGACTTTCAGGAGTCACTTCAAGAAGTTCATCATTATCGATGAATTCAATGCACTGCTCTAGAGTCATTTTTTTAGCTTGAGAAATCTTAACTGAATCGGCTGTTTGAGTGGCGCGGTGATTGGTTAGATTTTTCTTCTTCACAACATTCACAACCAAATCATCCACACGGTTGTTCACTCCAACAACCTGTCCGGCATAAACAGGATTGCCAGGCTCAACAAGAAACTGACCCCGATCCTGTAATCCTTCCAGTGCATACGATGTAACATCACCCTGTTCAAGAGCAATCAGTGCACCTCGGGTTCGTCCCGGAATGTCTCCGGCAAACTCTTTGTACTCCGAAAATTGCTGATGCATAATACCTGTTCCGCGGGTTTCTGTTAACATTTCTCCACGAAAACCAATCAAACCTCTTGAAGGAACACTAAATTCAATCCGGTGATTTTCCCCTTCCTGGACCATCGATGTCATGATCCCTTTTCGTTTCTGGAGATTGTCAATCACTTTATTGCTGTAGTCCGAATGAACATCAATCACCACTTCCTCAAACGGTTCCTGGAGTTGACCATTCACTTCCCGATAAAGAACTTCGGGACGGGAAACAGCAAATTCATATCCTTCACGTCTCATGGTTTCCGTGAGAATAGCCAACTGAAGTTCTCCCCGGCCGGATACTTTAAAAATATCCGGATTATCTGTTTGTTCAACGTGGATGGATACATTTGTTCGAATCTCCTTCTGAAGGCGATCTTTGATCATATTCGATGTCACATAATCCCCTTCACGACCTGCAAAAGGTGAATTATTGACCCGAAAATACATTGCCATTGTTGGCTGATCGATATCGAAATATTCGATAGGTGTTGGATCGGAAATGTGTGTGAGAGTATCACCGATCTCAACGGCTTCATATCCGGCAAGTGCAAAAATATCACCGGCATTGGCCTGATCAACGGGTTCACGATTCAAACCGTTAAACGTAAACAACTTGGTAGCTTTTGCCTTTGCTTTTTGATTTCCCTTTCGGTCCATCAATACAATTTCCTGGTTGGTCTTGATGGTACCCTGCTCAACCCTGCCGATGGCAATTCGGCCAACATAATCATTCCAGTCAACACTGCTGACCAACATTTTAAAAGGTGAATCGGAAATTTGTTCTGGCGGTGGGATATGATTCACAATCAAATCAAACAATGGGGATAAATCTTTCCCCTCGTCTTCGAGTTCTGTTTTAGCAATTCCATCAATCCCAATCGCATAGAGAACTGGGAAATCCAATTGTTCGTCGGTTGCATCCAGAGAAACAAACAGGTCAAAAATCTCATTTAAAACAGCATCCGGCCGTGCATCTTTCCGGTCGATTTTATTGATAAGAACAATGGGGCGATAGTTAAGCGCCAGAGATTTTCTAAGAACAAATTTGGTTTGAGGAAGGGGCCCTTCAGCGGCATCCACCAGCAAAATTACACCATTTACCATTTTCAGGATACGCTCCACTTCTCCACCAAAATCAGCGTGGCCGGGAGTGTCTACAATATTGATTTTTGTATCCTTCCATTTTACAGCCGTGTTTTTTGAGCTGATGGTAATTCCCTTTTCTCTCTCAAGATCGCCGGAGTCCATCACCCGTTCGGCTACCTGCTGATTTTCTCTGAAGGTGCCGCTTTGCTTCAGCATTTGATCCACAAGCGTGGTTTTGCCGTGGTCTACGTGAGCGATGATGGCGATATTTCGTAATTGTTGTGACATTGTTTGAGATATAAGTCTGTGAAAATTCGAAGCCTTCAAGATACGGTTAATTCCGCCAAAATCGTATTCTTTTGCTTAAAATATTTTTACTCTCAAAAACTTGAAAATTCGAAAGACTAAAAATGTTTTACTGATCGATTTATTCCAAGACGGTTGTCCATTAGTATGATCTGAAAAACGCTTGTGTAATTCTCCAAATGAAGATTCAAATAAAGTTTATAGGAGTAGCAAAGCTACAATAAAACGGGTAGTTTCAAGTGATCAGATAAAGAATTCGTACACAAAAATTTGTAATGACAAAATCTTGAATTCATGGATTTAGAACTCACCAATCAACGGTTTATTATCTGCGGAGCCAGCAGCGGTTTTGGAGAAGCCATAGCCAGGCAACTTTTAAGAGAAGGAGCTGAATTAGTTTTAGTCGCCCGCCGTGGTGACTTGTTAAGGGAAAAATTTAAGGATTATAGTGGTAAGATTAACATCATTCAGGGAAGCCTGATTTATGATGATACTATCGATCAGATTGAAAAAGCTGCGAAATCAGGAGAATTGCATGGCGTACTTTTTAATGCAGGTGGTCCGCCTACCGGCACTCCACTTCAAACCGATATGAAAGACTGGGATTCATCATGGCAGCTCGTTATGCGCTGGAAAATTGACCTTGCCATCCGTCTTGCCCCCATACTCACAAAGAAAAACTATGGGCGTATGTTATTCATTGAAAGTCAGTCGGTAAAACAACCTCTGCCTTCATTGGTTCTAAGTAATTCATTCAGGGCGGGAGTTGTTGGCTTTGCAAAATCATTAGCACTTGAAATTGCTAAACAAGGAGTAACGGTAAACGTACTTGCACCCGGTTCTCATGAAACCCCTGCAATTGACCGTGTTATCAAAAATAATAGTAGCGTACAGGGAATAACCTATGATGAAGCCAAAAAAGAAATGGAAGAAAATGTTCCTGTTGGCCGGATGGGCAAGGCTGAGGAACTCGCATCCCTTGCTGCATGGCTTCTTTCCCCAAAAAGTGGTTATGTAACCGGACAAACCATCAGCCATGACGGAGGAGTAATAAAAGGAATCTTCGGGTAGCATCAACATCCTCCGATGCTGCCGAAATTTTTGACAGAGAAAGAAAGTTACGTGAAAAGCCAATTGATTAATCGATGGGAATCTCGATATGATAATAAGCTCTTAAGGAACTATCTGAGAATAAATAATTAAAAGCTATCATGATCAACGAATTAATCTCTGCCGTCCTGCAAATCCTGATTTTTGCCGCACTTCCTTTTGTTTTTTACCTGACAAAAATGAAAAAAACAGAAGGATTCTTTGACTATATCGGTCTGAAAAAATCGAACCCGGATGCCAATCTCTCTGCCATATTCTTGTCATTGCTGATTGCAGGACCTCTTCTACTTTTAAGTATGTACAACAGCGAATTCTTTGGGATTATGAGTGATCCAAGCAGTATGACAGGTAAGTTTCGGCAAATGGAATTCAATGCTGAATCTGTAATCATTTTAATTGTAGGCGCTGTTTTTAAAACCTCACTTGCTGAAGAAATCCTCTTCAGGGGATTTATTGCCAAGAGACTCATTGCCCTTACAAACTACAAAATTGGCAATATTTTACAGGCTGTACTTTTCGGTTTGATTCATTCGGCCCTGTTTCTTTTTGTGACAGACAGTTTCTTTTTTCTGATGGTTATTTTTCTCTTTCCAGCTATTGCTTCATACATAAAAGTATATCTGAATGAGAAAGTAGCAGATGGTAGCATTATCCCCGGGTGGATTGCACATGCCATTGCAAATCTGCTGGCTTATTCAACGATTGGATTTATGATTTAATCAACCATATTGAACAAACCCCTGAAGGATCGATTTCTAAACTACTTGTTGTTTTTAATTTTTAAAATGAAAACCGAATTCAAAAGCTTTACAAATGTGGTATCAAAAAGAAATTACACTTTCTCCGAAATCTAGAGGCTTTCATTTAATCACCAATGAAATTACTTCTCAGCTTGAAAAGCTGAATGAGATAAAAACAGGATTGGCTCATATTTTCATCAAACATACCAGTGCCGGTTTGACGATCAATGAAAACGCCGATCCATCAGTTCGCCGCGATTTTGAAACCCACTTCAACCGAATGGTCCCCGAAGACATGTCTTTATTTGAACACACACTTGAAGG
The DNA here is from genome assembly GCF_021462415.1 of Rhodohalobacter sp. 614A. Taxonomy (NCBI): domain Bacteria; kingdom Pseudomonadati; phylum Balneolota; class Balneolia; order Balneolales; family Balneolaceae; genus Rhodohalobacter; species Rhodohalobacter sp. 614A. Next base: position 741,562 of record NZ_JAKEDS010000002.1, on the reverse strand, counting down.
AGCTGACGACATGACTTCCCATTTAAAAAGTTCTATTCTGGGTCACTCCGTAACCGTGCCAATAAAAAATGGGCGGTTCAATTTGGGTACCTGGCAGGGAATTTATCTTTGTGAACACAGAAATCGTGGTGGATCAAGAAAACTGGTTGTAACTCTGAATGGTGAAAAAAAGTGAAATTTTTTTAATCTGATTAATGGTCTCATTTGTGTATGTTGGCTTTGCAGATGTGCATTTCTGTCTGTAGATCACCCAAAACCATAGCCAGAAACCATGAGACGATTATTTCTGCTTCTCTGCATGGTATGCTTTGCAGTTCAGGTACATGCACAAGAAACTTCAGCCCCCTCCCCTATTATTTTTATTTATGATGCCAGTGGATCCATGTGGGGCCAAATTGATGGGATTTCTAAAATGGAAATCGCCACTGATGTCCTTTCAACTTCAATAAATAACTTTCCTGAGAATCAAAATGTGGGGCTTTTTGCTTACGGTCACCGGCGGGAAGGAGATTGTCGGGATGTAGAGTTTATGATTGGAATGGATAATAATGACAAAGCTCTTGTAAACAGAACTCTTAACGGCATAAAACCGCTCGGCCGGACTCCTCTCGCCTACTCCGCTACTGAAGTCATTAATACGTTGCGGGAAGCAGATGAAAAGGCTACGGTCATTTTGGTAACGGATGGAATTGAATCCTGCGACGGCAATATCTGCGAAGTCGTGCAGGCTGCCAAAGATGACGGCATTGATTTTAAACTTCACATTATTGGTTTTGGTCTTCAGGGAGAAGAAACTACACAACTGCAATGTGCAGCAAATGCGGGCGGAGGCCAATATTATGATGCTGAAAATGCAGAAACTCTGAGTTCAGTCTTGAATGAAGCAACCGAATCTACCGTAGATGAACCTGAGGGAAATTTTTCTATTTATGCTATTAAAAACAATGAACCTATTGACGCAATTGTTGTTGCCTTCCAGGCGGGAACAAGTACCAAAGTAGAGACGGGCCGTACCTATCGCGACTCAACATTTCTGTTTCTTCCAACAGGCACTTATGATTTGGAAGTCACACCGCTTGAAAATAGTGACGTGAATCCGATAACGATTTACGGAGTTGAAAGTATTGAAGATCAATTCGGCCATCAAACTGTAAGTTTCGATGGCGGAGTGATTCGAGTGATTGCCACCAATAATGGAGAAGGTTGGGATTCTGCTGTTCAAATCTATTCGCAGGATGGCAGTTCTGTTACCCGCGGGAGAACTTATGGTCAGACTGACGATTATGAACTGAACCCGGGCGTATATGATATTGAAGTAAATGCACTTGCTCTTGATGGCTCATCAATATCTCACCGGTTTGAGGATGTCAGTGTTACAGGTGGCGGTATTGTTGAAATTGTGCATGATTTTAAAAGTGGGATAGCAAGTATCGGTGTAAATGGCTCGGATGGTTTGGTGGATGCCATGATTCAGATTTATGATGCTGAGACCGAATCGGCGATAGCCAGCGGAAGATCGTATACATCGGCGAGCAGTAATCCAAAGTCGTTCAGGCTAACACCGGGAATGTATAATGTGGATCTGGAGGCAATCTCAATTAACGGACTTGCGAGAAAACATTCCATTGACGGACTAGTGGTCACGGCAAATGAAACGGTGAAAACTGAACACATTTTTAGAAGTGGAATTGCTATGATTGGTGCTACCAGTTCGGATGGACTTGTTGATGCAATGGTTGACATCAGGGATGCAGAAACGAATACATCCATAGCTGGAGCAAGAACCTATACATCGGATGCCAACAATCCCAGGAAATTCATTTTGAACCCGGGTACCTACCAGGTAACTCTAACCGCACTTGGAACTCACAGTGGGAAAAAAGAAACATTTACCCTGACGGTTGAAGAAGGATCAACAACAGAAAAAATGACCAATTTCTAATTCAGTTGATTATGAAAAAGTTATTCAAACCAGCCTCTCTTCTCCTCTACTTTTTTATGATCATTGTGTTTTTTTTCGCAGGCGTATACTATGCGGGAATTACAGGTGCAGCCGAAGGTCAGGGCCTTGCGGGCGGAGCCATTGTTTTAGGATATGGAGTAATTTCCGCTTTTGTAGCACTGCTCGTATCGTTCATCATTGCTTATTATGCAGAACGTGAACTGATTGTTCGAATTAACCAGGTACTTGGGATAGTTTTTCTCATTTTTATCGCAATCACCGCTTATCGTCTTATCACAAGAGAACGCTCAGAAACAACTTCTGGGCCATCCTCACAACTCACTCCAGGACCTGCCCCAACAGTTGCTACAGGTCCCAAAGTTGATATCCAAATGCCGGATGAAAATTCTGAATTTGGGCTTGGTTTCTTCACACCAGATTTTATCAATCACTCCGTACTTTACTTTTATGGAATGCCAAATTTCGAAAAACCCGTTTCTGATCACACTCCTTCAGATAGCATCACTTTCCAACAGTTGGACGGACATCGTTTCGATATTTCTTATGCTCCTCCGTGGTTGGTTCCTGAGCACCTCAAAATGGATTATGAAATCCTTCACTTTAAGATTAAATCCATCAATCGGGATTTCGTAGAAGTCATTGTCAATAAAACCGATCAAAGAAATGCTTATGTCAATCGACATGCAGGCCAGATTATATATTGGCCGGACTTTTTACTCAATGTTCATTCTGTTGAATTCCCACCCAATCAGCCACAAACCGTACGGATTAAACCTCTTAATTACGCCGGACAGGTGACTACTGATTTTGTCTTTATGAAACCGTTGCGCATCCAGGAAGATTGGATGGAAGTAGAACTCCAGGATCAAAATTTTCAAAAAGTTGGTGATGGATGGATCCAGTGGAGAAATAATCAAGAGTTATTGATTGAGTATTCATTATTGAGTTGATGGGATTTCTCTCATCCAAATTCTCATTGGGCAGTTTGAAGAGATTAGTTTACATTCAAACAGATTGCTTGATGCCATAAACAAAACTCTACCAATGAAATACATCCTGTCTATAATCCTGCTTGCAAGCATTTCATTCACATCATTTCATATCCCGGAAAATGACCCGGCAACTACTTTTCTTAACTCTTTAAATGATGAACAACTTCAGAAAGCCCAAAAACCATTTGACGAGTTGACCCGTCATACATGGCATTTTTTACCGGCAGCTATGTGGCCGCGGCCGGGAATTCCACTCGAAGAGCTTAATCCGAATCAAAAGGATTTATTGTTTGATGTTCTTCAGGAATTTCTAAGCAAAACCGGATATGATAAAACACGTTCCATTATGGAACTTGAAAATGTTCTGGCTGAAATTGAAAACAATCCCGATTTTCGGAACCCGGAATTATACTACACGACGTTTTATGGAGATCCGGCAAATGAAGAAAAGTGGGCTTGGTCATTCGAAGGCCATCATATTTCGCTGAATTTTACAGTTGTTGAGGGAGAAGTTTCATTGGTTCCACGATTTTTAGGTGCACGTCCGTCCGTTATTCCTGAAGGTTCCAGAAAAGGTGAGAAAACAGCTCTGCACAAAGAGGAAGATTATGGAATTGAGCTCATTCAGTCTATGTCTGATGAACAACTGGACAAAGCAATTTTCCTGGAAACAGCATTTTGGGAAATTGTAACTTCCACCTCAACCGAAGTGGGGCCTTTGACTTTTGAAGGCATTATGATGGGAGAATTGAATGAATCTCAACAGAAGATTCTATTGGATCTCATTAATGAATACTTGTCAGCAATGCCGGAGGAACTTGCGCAAAAACGCTATGAAAATCTTAAGAGTGAAGAATTTGAAGAGATTAAGTTTGCATGGGCTGGTGCAACTGAACTTGGCAAACCCCATTATTACCGTGTACAAGGCAAAACTTTTTTAATAGAGTTTGATAATACCCAAGATGATGCCAATCATATTCACACTGTCTGGAGAGATTTTGACGGGGATTTCGGTAAGGATTTACTGCGGGAACACTACAGGAATTCCGATCATCACAATTAGGCTATAGCCCTTTTTTCATCTTTAGCATCCGGGTAAAAACATCCTGTTTATAAGGTTCTGTTTCATCCTCTAACATTGAGACATCTTTCACGTCTTCAACAGAAAAGAACGCAGCCGGTGCATATTCCTTCAGCAGCTCTTCAAGCTTTTGCCAACGTTTTCTTCTTGCAACAGTAAATAGAATTTTTACAGGACCAAATTTACCTTGTCCATCAATCTCAGTCACCCGAAAATCTGCTTCTTGAAGCTTTGAGATAAGAACATCACTATCCTGGGCTACGATTATTCTGAAAATTTGTACGCCAACCTTCATCCGCTCTTCAATAAACATGCCGATGAAAGTTCCCGTGGCAAATCCTCCGGCATATGCTACATAATTTACCCAGTTATCCAGGTTTTGAAAAACCTGTGCAACAATCACAATCCAGATTAAAACCTCTACAAATCCAAGCATGGAAGCTTTTGTACGTAATCCCTTTGACACAAACATGATTCGAAGGGTACCGAGACTCACATCAAGAATTCGGGCAAAGAAGATAAAGAAGGGAACGTAAAAATCAGGTATAACATCTAAAAGAGAAAACAAAACAGGTCTCGTTTATTTAAAAATTTATCTCGCTTGAATATTTAACATCTATATCTCACTGAAATCAAAAATGAATCCCTGGGATTAGATATTTCACCATCCAGTATAGTCGTTTGATCTTACAAAGATAAGCAGAAAACCAATATTTAGCAGTTTTGAATGACTATAAAAAAAGCCGATTATTGTTTTTCAATAACAATAATCGGCTATTTCAGCGGAGAGGGAGGGATTCGAACCCTCGGTACCTCTTTCGAGGTACACACGCTTTCCAGGCGAGCCCATTCGACCACTCTGGCACCTCTCCGAAAAATCGAACTCACTTCGATTTTCACAAAGATTTCAAAGATAGAGGTTTAACGATCTATTATCAATGATGAAGTGAATCAAAAATCTAATGCGTGCTACCAACCCCTGAATTATAACCCCATTCCAGAATTAATCTCTAATAATTAAATCTTTGTCTTGTAAAAGCTTTCACCGGTCTCCCGTTTTGTCTTGCAGGACGAAAACGCCATTGCATAGCCGCTTTTAAAACTGCATCCATCAAACCGTACTGTACAAATTCAAGTTGTTCAAAGCCGCTGCCATCTCTTTCGTAGAGACGAATTTCCATGATACTCACCTCCTCTACTTCCCCCTCTGTGTCTACCAGAAAATTAACGATCATTTCCAATCTGCCCTTGTACTCTTCAGGCACTCCAGCCGGGGTTGTGGCTTCCACAATACGTACAACCGAGGGTGGAATTTCAGGATTTCCCACAATCCGTTCTTCATCTCCACTCATAGCTGTACCCGCACCTTCTTCCGGCATTGGCAGGGTACTCAAATCCACATCTTGCTCGAATTCCAGCTCTTCTTCAATTACTACATCATTTGGAACAGGTACAGGTATTTGTGGCTTTGGTGGAGGTGGCGGAGAAGATGCTTGCCTGGTTACTTCAATTTCTTCAAGTGCTATTACTTCGTCTTGCTGTATTTGATAATCAAGCTCGGGCTCATAAACGGTTTCAGGCCAGAGACGAATCAATAAAATCAGCCCGATCTCCACAAGAACGATGCTGGTCAGAACTAAATTCCGATAGTCCTTGTCCGAAAGCCGCCTGTTTTTTTGATGCTGTTTCTTAGCCACCGCTTATGTTTAGCTTAATTTTGATAAACATTAAATATACATGATTTATGCATAGAACGGTTCCAACGCCAATACATGATAAGAATGGAAAATTTTTTTAACTGTTTTGCAGGGCCCGTCTGATAAAACCGTCGTTCTCTTTTAGTTTCAATTCAGCGGTATTTCTATCCACATTTGTGAGTGCCATCAGTAGTGCTGTTTTTACGTGATTATCGGCTTTGTCAAGTAATTTCGACGCTTCATCGTAATCAACACCTGAGAGACTCATAACGATCCTTTTTGCTCTCTCCTCGAGCTTTTTGTTGGTGAGCTGCAAGTCTACCATCACATTTTCATAGACTTTCCCAAGCCGAATCATTGCCCCGGTAGTGAACATGTTGAGAATCATTTTTTGAGCAGTAGCACTTTTCATTCGGGTACTTCCCATCAGCACTTCCGGGCCGACGGGTACAGCCACAAGGAAATTCACATCTACTTCAACCTGTTCTTCAGAAACTGTAGTTACCATCGCAGTCACGCAGCCAATGGAGTTTGCACGCTTCAATGCCCCATGAACATATGGCGTACGGCCGCTTGCAGCTAAACCGATGACAACATCCTTATCCGTTATATTCAGAGAATCAACTTCATCTTCTCCAATCTTTTCACTGTCTTCGGCTCCCTCCTGGGCCTCAAACATAGCTTTTTCTCCACCGGCTATATATCCCTGAACGGTTTCAGGTTTTGTACCAAAAGTGGGTGGACATTCAGCAGCATCCAATACTCCAAGGCGACCACTGGTACCGGCTCCAAAATAGAGAATGCGTCCACCGATTTTCAGTTTCTCGACAATGGCATCAATAGCATCAGCAATTACATCCAGTTTCTTTTCAACGGCGTTGGCTACTTTCTTGTCTTCTTCGTTGATGATTTGGACAATCGTTCGAGAGTCAGCAAGATCAATCTCACTGCTGTTTGGATTTCGTTGTTCGGTTAGTAGTTTTTCGAGCTGGTTGAATAATTTTGGATTAGATTTCACAGAGTTGCTTTACGGTTTTTCCACCAGATGCTCTCTTCAACAAGATCACCTGAAGGCTTTGAATTTGACTTATGCTGTTGATTTCTCAACCTGAGAACGGAAGATACAATAGCAGCCAGTTTTATGTCAGTGAAATCTGAGATTTTCTCAGGAGTAAAATAATTCGGCACAAAATGTGTGTCGTATTTTCCCTCTCTGAATTTCTCGTGATTCAGAGTATAACTACAAAACGGGATGGTTGTCCGAACACCGGAAATTTCATATTCATCCAAAGCTCTTAACATCCGTTCGATTGCTCTTTCACGATCTTTGGCATATGCACAAAGTTTGGAAATCATTGGATCATAATGGATAGAAACATCCTGTCCCTCCTCAATTCCGGCATCTACACGAATACCCGGTCCGGCCGGAATTCTATGTCTGTGGAGCGTACCTGTACTTGGCAAAAAATTATTGGCGGGATCTTCCGCATAAATCCTGCACTCAATCGCATGCCCGTTTTTCTTAATATCATCTTGTTTGAAAGGGAGTTCCTTCCCTTCTGCCACATCAATTTGAAGGCTGACAAGATCAAGACCGGTTATTAATTCGGTTACCGGGTGTTCTACCTGAAGACGGGTATTCATCTCCAGAAAGTAGAAATGAAGATGTTTATCAACTAAAAATTCTACGGTTCCCGCACCAACATAATTACAGCTTTTTGCAACCGTACAGGCTGCTTTCCCCATGCGTTCACGAAGTTCATCCGTTAGAACGGCCGAAGGAGCTTCTTCAATTACTTTTTGATGACGACGTTGTACTGAACATTCGCGCTCAAACAAGTGAACGACATTTCCGTGTTTATCCGCAAAAATCTGAAACTCGATATGACGCGGTTCTTCAAGATATTTCTCCACGAAAACACGGTCGTCTCCAAATGCGCTTCTGGCTTCAGACCGCGCAGCCTTTACACTATTTTCAAAGTTCTTTTCGTCATGAACAATTCGCATCCCTTTTCCACCGCCGCCTGCAGCAGCTTTTATCAAAACCGGGTAACCAATCTCTTTTGCAATTTTCTTTGCAGCCTCAACGTCATCCATAGCCGATTCAGTTCCGGGCGGAAACGGTACATCCGTCTTTGCCATTAATTCGCGGGCTTTGGTCTTATCCCCCATCATTTCAATAGCATAAGCGGTCGGGCCCATAAAATTGATTCCATTCTCTTCGCAAAGATTTGCAAATTTGGCGTTTTCACTCAAAAAACCATATCCGGGATGAACAGCATCGGCACCAGATTCCTTGCAAACCTCAATCAATTTATCCATTCTTAAATAGCTCTCAGCAGATGCAGCTTCACCAATGTGATACGATTCATCAGCGGCCAACACATGAGGGGCCATTTTATCCGGAGTAGAATACACACTCACCGTTTTAATGCCTCTTTCTTTGCAGGTACGAATAACCCGAACTGCAATTTCTCCCCTATTTGCAATCAAAACTTTCTTTATTGAAGCCATAATATTTAGAACAGGTTATCTTTTAAAATGTACGGAGCTAACGTCCATAGATTTGTGGTTTCTTCATCCCAAACAAAATGTTCATGTTCTATGAACTTTAACCATAATATCTCGCTCATTCTCTTCGTGGCCTCATTCGTCGGATCGTTCTTGTAATTTAACAACCGTATCTCAACAGAGCTAATGTCACGCAGGAGCTTATCATCATGAAGGTTTGGGATAAACTGAACCGGGTTGTTGAAATAAATACTATCGTCAATTTCTCTATCCATGTGAACGGATATATCATAATATCCACTGATTCCAATCACTTTATGAAATTCTTTCGGGTGTTTTAATCCCATAAGAAGCGCGCAGTACGCGCCTATACCAACACCGGCCACCATAATAAATGGATTGGAGTTTTCACGAGCGATAAAAGGCAACAACTCGTCAATAATATATTCCTGGTATTGATTAAATCTCTGGATTCGTGCCAGTGGAGGAATGGATGGATTAACAAAACTCTCTGTTGCAAAAGCGTCCACGCAGAAAAACTGGTTATATCCCTCTTCTATTTGCTGATGGAGAACATCGAATGCACCACAATTTTCCCACTCATTATAAGAACCATATGCTGATGGAAACAAAATGACAGGCGTGCCCTCTTTGCCAAAAATGAGCATCTCCATTTTTTTTCCCAGGCTTGGACTTTTCCAGGATTTGTACGACTTCATCATACAGGCATCAGTTTCATTTCGGGCAATAACTCGCTCTCTTTATTTTAAGATAGTAGAAAAAAAACTGAACTGTAAATGCCTGAGAAAAAGAATTTTAAAAACTTTCAGGCTGTTGAATCGCTGCGCAATTGAAGCATAACTTTTGGAAGAATTGAGAACTTTTCGGTTGAATTGAGGTAAGCTCGTTGATTAAATACCTGGTATTGGTTCTCTTCAATTTTATCCAGAATTCTGCTGTAATTTTCCCTGGCAAGCAGAACGGGCAAGCGGCTGTCTTTTTCAAGCATGGGTATGCCTTTGTCCGCCCGATGATAATACTCTCTGGCCCGCTCAATCTGGAATTTCATCAGCTCCACAAAATTAGCTGATAATTCTCGCTGAAACAGATCTTTCTCGGTCAAACCAAACTGATTTAAATCTTCTTTTGGCAGATAAATTCTGTTTTTGGATAAATCTTCGCCCACATCCCGAAGAATATTTGTAAGCTGCATGGCAATCCCAAGGTCGATGGCATAATCTACAGCCTGTGAATTTTTATAACCAAAAACTTCGGTCGTCATTAATCCTACAACAGATGCCACTTTGTAGCTGTACTCGTAAAGCTCATCGAAATTCTTATACCGGTTTTTAACAAGATCCATTTTTACGCCATCCAACAACGTAAGTGGATATTCCAGTGAAATTTGATATCGATTGAGAACATCCGCAAAAGCAATCAATACACTGTTTTTCTGTTCCATTCCCCGATAGGCACTAATAAGTTGTACCCGAAATTTTTCCAGACTGTCTATGATCTGTTTTTTACTTCTCTTATTTTGATAAATCATCGCCGGACTTTCATCAACAATATCATCCAAGGTTCGGCAGAGTCCGTAAATTGCAAAGATACTTCTCTGTTTGTGATACGGCAGAAACCGCGTAGCCATATAAAATGTTTTAGCATGTTTACGGGTAATACTTCTGCAATGTGAATAAGCAAACCTCAATTTCGTATCTTCTATTTCTGAAATAACCGCTTTATGAAAGCTGGTCTTCTCATAAATAGGCCGAAGTACCAAGTAGGGAATTTTAATGAGATCAGTCATAAGCGCAAGTGATTTATCTTAGTAATGCCAACTAACTCATGAAAAGTTCCTTCGAATTAATAATTACATTAAATATCATTTTTTTCTTTTATTTTAAACTTGAATCAAATGCGTCTCATTTTCCGATAAGTGCGTATTCTATCTTGAATGAATTGGGGAAACATGAAATCAAAAAATAAAAAGATCACCATCTACCAGGTTGCACAAAGAGCCGGGGTTGCAATATCTACGGTATCAAGAGTTTTGAATAATTCTCCGAATGTCTCTGAAAAAACAAAGGAAAAAGTCAATGATGCCATCCGGGAACTGAACTTCCGGCCACAGGTAAGTGCACGGAAACTTGCAAGCCGTGAGCCACAGATGCTGGCAATTGCCGTTCCTTCTTTTACCACTCCCTATTATAATGAGGTTCTGAAAGGAGTAAAAGATGAAATCCAGGATATGGACCTGGATATTGTTATTTATAATACGGGCTCCAAGAATCCTAAAGAAGGTGTAGAGAATTTCTTTGACCGAGGAACAGCGGATGCCGTTATTACAATCAGTATTGATATTACGGAAACGGTACATCATCAACTTCAATCATCTGAAATTCCAATTGTTTTGATTGGCAGTTCTCACCCCGATTATAATTATTTCGAGCTAAATAATCGTAAGGGTGGTTTTTTGGCGGGAGAACACCTGATTAAACAAGGATTTGAACGCCTTGGAATGATCCGTCCATTCAAAAATACAAGTTCATCCCAGGAACGGGAAGCAGGGTTTCTTGAGGCACTCAAAGAGTTTAAAATGCCTATTGAAAAGAAATTGTTCGTATCCGGCGACACCACAAAACATGCAGGCTATACCGAAGAAGCCGGATTTGAAGCCATTTACAAATATGATCAAATGGGAGATTTCCCCGATGCCATTTTCTGCTCTAACGATACTCAGGCAATTGGCGCTTATCACGCGTTGACCAAGCTTGGCATGAGAATCCCGGAAGATATCGCCATTATGGGATACGATAATATCAAGTTTACCAAGTATCTGGATCTTACCACTATCGACCAAAAAATGTACTCGGTTGGTGTAACTGCTACTCGCCGGCTTGCAGAGATTATCCGGCATGATCCAAAAGAAAAAATACAAACCGTGCTTGATCCTATTCTTGTACCAAGAAACTCATCAAAGAATGTAAAAGCCTGATTTATAGAATTCTTTATGAACCAGCAGGAAGCACTCATTAATTGTATCGTATCCACAGACGCAACAACAGCAGGCGAGCCATACCGAGGAAAAGTACGGGATGTGTATCCGCTTGGCAGCGATAAACTAGGCATTGTAGTTTCTGACCGAATATCCGCGTTCGATCACATCATGAAACAGGCAATACCATTTAAGGGGCAAATCCTAAACCAGTTGTCTGCTTTTGGGTTTTCTAAAGTGGAAGAAATTATGCCCACCCATGTGGTAGATGTCCCTCACCCCAATGTGATGATTGCAAAAAAATGTGACCCCATTCCGGTTGAGGTGGTTGTCAGAGGTTACCTGACCGGACATGCCTGGAGAGTTTATAAATCCGGCAAGCGAGAGTTATGCGGGGTACCTCTTCCTCCCGGATTGCGGGAACATGAAAGGTTTCCGGAGCCGATACTGACTCCTGCCACCAAAGCAACCGAAGGACATGATGAAGACATTTCTGAACAAGAGATTCTTAACCGGGGAATTGTGGAACCTGAGCTTTGGAAGGAGATTCGCGAAAAAGCTTTTAAACTTTTTAAAAAAGGCACAGAAATAGCTGCCGACCAAGGACTTATTCTTGTAGATACAAAATACGAAATGGGTCTTCATAACGGGCAACTTACTTTAATTGATGAGGTCCACACATCAGATTCATCCCGTTATTTTTACCAGGAAGGATACAAAAAAAGACTGGAAGCCGGTCAGCCCCAAAAACAGCTTTCTAAAGAATTTCTTCGGGAATGGTTAATGGATAAAGGATTCCAGGGCAAAGAAGGCCAAACCCTGCCCGATCTTCCCGATACGTTTCGGTGGAGCATTTACCAACGCTATGCCGAACTTTATGAAACGTTAACCGGGCAAAAATTTAACCCGGTAATTGTTGAAAGTATTGATAAGGAATTAGATAGAATTTTCCAGGATTATCTGTAATTAACGAATCAATACTTTCTTAATTAAGAGACCAAGAGAACTCAGAAAAATTTCAGCCAATCTCCAAGGGAAAGTTATATCTATTCTTAATCGTCTTTCAGCATTTCTGGAGTAAGAGACGATATCAAATTTACCTATGAGTAAATCATATAACAGAACGCTATGGTTCTAAATCTCTTTTTACTGCTATAAAAGCTGTATGATATTGAACTCTAATGCGAGCGTGCTCTTTTTCAAGCCAATAGTTATTCAATAATTTCAACTGTTTAACAGACAGTTGTTTATCTGCCAGGTTTGTGGAGGTACCCGTATTCTTCAGATGCCTGAAAAAATCAAAAACATTCTTAAACGAATCAATCATATCATCTTCATAATAATCTACCTGGGCAGGCCCCATGGATAGTTCAATGACAACCTGCTCCAGATCCGGCAGCGTATTTCCGGTAAACGGTATTCCCAAATCGAGACAATATTTCCTCCAATTCGAAAACGATTCTTTGACTGGAAATGAGATCAGCATCAATCCACCGGGCTTTAGTGATGAAGCAAGTTTGGAGAGACTTTTTGAAGGATGATTAAACCAATGGGCCGCATAACTCCCGGCAATCAACGCATGTTTTTTTTCCTCGAAGACATCACTCTCGGCATCTATGGTTTTAAATTCAACAGAATCTGATGGACCGAATTTCTCCCTGCAAAACTGAACCATCTTATCACATAAATCAGATACAACAATGTTCCTACCGGGATACATGCGAATCAAATGCTTAGTAAAAAATCCGGTACCGGATCCAATTTCCAGAATGGGTCCATCGGGAATGGATTGTTGCCAGGGTTCAAGAGCCTTGGCCATCCGATCGGCAACATCCTTCTGAATAGTGGCATTTTTATCGTAATAAGAAACTGACCTGGAGAAATTGTTTTTAATCTCAAGTTTCTTATCCATAAAGGAGACCATAGTTTTAAATCAAATTGTTAAAGAATCGATTATTTGAACTTGAAGAGAGAGTTTAATATTTCGAATACTTTGGAACTGTGGGTGAATTGTAAGGCGTGACCGCCTTTTTTTATTTCAAAATACTGGCTCCGTAAGCGTAGCTTTTTGTACATATCCCGCGCAAGTTCATTGTTCACAATTTGATCTTCAGCTCCATGAATAATGGTAATATCCCTCATATCAAATAATACCGCATTTTCGCGATTGTCCTGATCTAAATCACTTAAATCCGATAATAACAGATCGTGGTTCAGGTGACCCGGAACATTCAATCCAGCCTTATCCGGATAAAATGCGTTTTCATAATACTTCTGAAGAACTGTTGTGGGATCATCTACAAATTGAGTCAGCATTCTTCTGAGAACAAGTTTGGACCGTTTGTACGCTTTTCTTTCCACCGGATGAAAATTTAAATAACTCCCGATTAACACGATATGATCAGCCTCTTCAAGAATTTTCCGGTCGCACCAATGCAAACCATACGAATGCAAAAACAGGAATTTCTCAGGTTCAGATTTTAAATCATCATTCCAGGAAGGTTTATCTGGATGGGAAAAATAACCGCGATCAGCACATTCAAAGTGAACATGTGGATCCAGTTTTTTTTTCAGTCCGTCCCAGATGGAAGAATCAAATCCCCAGCCATGATACGCGATAATTTGAACATTCTTCTCACTCATCCTTGAACTGTATTCAATAGTTTATCGCAATCTTATTTTTGATGAGCCGATGTGAGTGGTATTCTTAATCTGAATTTTTAACCGGAATTGTAGAGTAATACTGCGATATTTTTGAAATCTTGCGAGAAGTTACTCGTCAGGATTTTTTCGTTTACTCACTCATCAAATTTGTTAAAGGTTCCGGCTCATTGGTCCAGGTTGAATCAGATTCAAAGGTACGACCCATTGTCCGAAATTGGCGCACAAATCGACGTTTAGCAACGCTGGGAGCAAATTGTCCGTACTCAATCATAAATAATCGTTCCGTTTTAGGATCGTAGTACGTGAAGTTCACAAATGGCCCTCCCATAAAATCATTAGTCATACGCCAGGTTCCCAGAGTTTCATAGCCAATGATGTGATCATCGCGCTCCATTTGCTGTGTAATCACGTTTCTGGGTTGTCGGTATTCTGTGGTTACATATGAGCCTTCCCGTGTGCCCTGTACATATTTTTGAAGCAGTGAATCTCGTGTGGCATTGATCCATTCTTTATTGAGGAAGCCGATCCCATCAACGTCATCCTTCCACCATGCCATCATCCAGCGATCGTTTTCCGGCAGAGACCGTCTGAAAACAAGTACATTTGTTGTATCAACAGTCTGTATATAATCATGCTGCATGCGTACTTTCCAGCCATATTCAGTCCAGAGCGAATCGTTTAAAGCCAACTGTTCACCACGCCGGTAAATCTCGTATTCCCTTCGTTCAAATTCCCGCTCCATCAAATGATTGACAAGTGATTGCTCGGAGTTTCGAATTTTCTCGGCCAATGAAGAATCTGAAGTAGATGTTAACAATATCACCCACTGATCGCGAACCCAGCGGTCTTCCAGAGGAAAGGCGAAACTCTCTCCGGCTTTAACCCTCTCTTCAACGTCATCACTTAAAAGCGCACGTATTAATTCAGCAACGTTATTATCTCCATTAATGGGAGCCGCAAAAATAATATTTTTTAAATCACGAATGGTTTCCAGCTCTTCGTTCGAATTAAAATCTCTGAAAATCAGGTTATAGGTCGGCTCATAACCCGGAAGAGTTTCAATCCCTTTACCGTAAGTCTCTTCTATAGCAAGAGCGGTTTTACTATTCCAGTCGGTTGAATCCATCACCACGTATACATCGTCAATACTTCCAATCGATTGTGGCCTGTAATCACCTTCACAGGCGACAAAAATTAAAATTCCTAAAACCGAAATACCCAATAAAAATTTATTCATCATAACTCAGAATACTTTACGCTTGGTTGTTTCCATATTTTAATTCTTTAACAAAGGAGAGAACATGATTCTTCCATCCCTGTTTGGGATACTCACTTCTGATGGCATCAATAAGGGCGCTTCCTACTATAAAACCATCCACTTCTTTAGATATTATTTGAGCATCCTGAAAATTTTTGATTCCGAATCCCACAAGCTTAGGATTTTTACGAACATTTGTTTTGACTCTGTCGATAAATCTCTCAACAGATTTTGCCACCTCATCTCCTTCCCTGGCCCCTGTTACCCCGGTAACAGACACACAGTATACAAAACCTTTGCTGTGCTCATCAACCACTTTCATGCGTTCATCCGATGAATTCGGAGCCACCAGATAGACAAGGTCAAGATTATGATTCTCGGCTTTTTCAGAAATAATGGTTGATTCCTCAACCGGTGCATCAGGAATAATCAAACCATCTACACCACTACTTTCGGCTTCTTTACAAAATCGATCAATGCCGTATTTCATGATTGGGTTGATGTATCCCATAAGGATCAATGGAATTTCGGATGATTTACGGATCTCTCGAACCATTACAAAAATTCCATCCATCGTTATTCCATTCTCTATTGCAATATTGCTGGCGTACTGGATGGTAGGGCCATCTGCAAGCGGATCGCTAAAAGGCATCCCAAGCTCTATCAGATCAGCACCGTTTTTTTCAAATCCGAGAATCAAATCAACCGTTGATTCTAAATCGGGATAACCTGCAGAAATAAAGAGCGACATGATTTTTTCATCGTCAGACTTATTTTCAAACAGGGATTGAATACGGGATTTTTGTGCGATCATTTTTTAAATGTCTAAAAATATTTTCAATCTAAACTATCAATCGGTAAAGATGGGTAAGGTATGGAAATGAGTGGAATTTTGACAAAGATATGTTGTTTATTATCGATGCTGAGAAAAAATAAAGCAAGGGTGAAAATGAAGAAAAAATACAGAGAACGGACACCCCACTTTCTAAAAGAATCAGCCTTCAAAAAAACCGGATAGATTCCGGAATATCTTCAGGTAAATATACCAATTACCTGAACGCTGACTTGAGACTATACAGACATGTTATGGTAAATATATTTTTCCGGATGTGATGATCCTGCTATTTCATACGGAACAAGATCTAAAAAAATGGAAGTGGCCTACACATAGAAGACCACTTCCAAAACGTATCCACCATTATTATTCATTTAACACCGGTATTACCTGGTTAAAAAAATGACTATCAGTATCCCGGATTTTGATATGTATCTTTTTCAGCCGCACTCATATCAAGGGCATCCAGTTGACCTTGTGGAATCGGCCGTAAATAATGGTAGGGTTGAATAGAACGGGTTACCGTTTGAGGAGTATGATCTCCATAATTGTCGCCCGCAATTTCATAGCTACCGGCAACTTCTTCCCATTTTTGGGTACGAATCAGATCATACCATCGGTATCCTTCCCCGAAATATTCACGAGAACGTTCCTCTAAAATATAATCGATGTCAATTATCGAGGGTGTTGCAGCTACCATTTCTGCGCTGTTGTCTTCTATTCGCTCTTCATTTTCGCTATTGTCCCAGCGCCACATTCCTGCGCGTGCACGAATTACATTAATCAGTTCTCTGGCACTTCTGCTTCCTGTCGCACCTTTCACGGCTGCTTCTGCAGCTATAAAATACAACTCAGAAAATTTAGCAATATTGAAGGGACGTGTGCTGGCCGCATTCGGTTGCCCCAGCCCATTGCCACTATCGGTACGGTAAACACCAAGTTTCCAAAGACCCGGGTATACCCTTCTGCTTATATCATTTGGACCAATAACAAAATCCGGCCTGCCGGGCAGTACTCCTGCTCCTACATTAGCACCTTGTTCGGGTGGAAGCGAATAATCTATTGGGGTAGCTGGCTCTTCATCCAAAAATGTAAGAATTGGATCTCCGCCTGCTACTTCCATACCGTTTGCGTTATATACAGGCCCTGATATGGCCGGTTCTACATCAATATTAGACCGATAGACCGTTGTGAAAGTACCGTCATAACGAGAATCATTCGTCTTATCATCAAAGGTATTGGTAATGGCTCCGATGGTAGGGCTCATCCGAATCCAAGGACGTCCGAGAGGTTGTACTGCTTCCCGGCGAACAGATTCTATATCACCCAACCATTCTGTATTTGAAGAGCTACTTCGCAGAACGGTATAATTCCAGGTCATCATCCAGACAGCAAAATTATCAGCGCCTCCTCCGTTTGCATACGTAAGGCTGGAATCGTTGTAATATTCACTAGTCTCGGTATGATCGGCATACAACAGGATTTCGCTATTTCGATCATTTGGAGCCCAGTTCACATCGTAATACGTATCCTGCAGGGCGAATGGGCCCGGATTGTCGATAGCTGTAGTTGCCACATCATACGCTTGTTGAAAATACCATTGGGCGTCATTTCCGTCAGGATCGGATCGGCTGGTCTCCGGATATGTCGGGATGTTATTGGGATTCTGCAGCCACCATCCAAATGTCAGGTACGCTTTTGCCAGGTAAAGACGTGCCACCGTTTTGGTGACGCCACCCGTAATCCGTGGATTATCCGGAAGATCATTTACCGCTTGCAGCAGATCCGGAAATATGGCTTGAGTATAAACCTCCGGCACGGTATTACGAGAAGAGACTCTTACAGGATTGTCGTTGAACGCCAGTTCTCCCGCACCCAAATCCAGGGGAACTCCGCCGAATGTTTGTACAAGCATAAAATAGTCGAAGGCACGGAAAAAGCGGGCTTCGGCAATCAGAGCATCAGAAATGCCCACGGTTTCACCATTCTCAATAATTCCGTTAGCTGTGTTGATATTGTTAAACGAGTTTCCCCACAATACATCAGCACGGCTGGTTTCAGGAGTAATATCTCCCCGACCGGAAATATCCATAACCAAGAAGTTCTGGTCTGCACTTTGAGCGTACGTCGCTTCATCTGTACCGGTTTGAGTGGTGTTGTAAAAGTAGGCATTTCCATAAATATAGCGCAGGTGTGCGTACATTGATGTTAACCCGCCTCGGACACCTTCTTCAGTCTCGAAAAAACCCGGTTCATAAACGCTACGTGGCTCCTCATTCAAAATATCAGTGCAGGACGCTATCAAAAACGCCAGGACAGCGGTTCCTAAAAAAGATTTTATTTTTAAACGTTTCATTTTTTTCCTCTCAAATATTTAAAATGTAAAGTTAATGCCTAAAAGGTAGTTGCGTGTAGCCGGAGAGTTCGTACCTACTGTCAACAAACGGCTTGGATATACCTCGGTTGTGGCCGCATTTTCATCACCATACGAATTGGTTTCCGGATCCATACCTGTTTCACTGTGAAATGGTGAAAACAATACAAATGGATTTTGTACCGTAGCATAAATCCGTAACCCGCTGATTCCGGCGTTTTGTAACCAATTGCTCTGACTGAAGTTATACCCAAGTGTGAGAGTACGTACTTTCAGGTATGATGCATCAAACTGTGCAAGAGTTTCTCCATGTTCGGGGTTGTCTCCACTGGTAATACCGCCGGGTGCAGGATAATCGGCATCTGTATTTTCTGGGGTCCAATAATCTACATCTACATTATTTCTGCGCCCGCTCAGCATATTGAGATACCCTGATGCAGAATGAAGCGTACTGATGAGAATGCCGCCACGCTGAAAAGCACCAACTACATTCAAATCAAATCCTTTATATGCCACACGCGTATTGAAACCTCCCAGAAAATCGGGTTCCAGATCAATGACTTGCCGGTCTTCCGGACCAATAGCCCGTACGGGCTCGCCATTTTCGTTGTATTCACCGGTATATTCAACTTTAATCATACCTACATTGCCTCCCGGTTCCAGAATATCCAGGTAGGGATCACCCTCTTGCCAAAGCCCAATTTTTTTGTAGCCGTATATAACATCAATGGGATGTCCAACGAACCACCAGTTACTTTCATCACGTTCCTGGTCTGAAGCAAGTGATACCAGTTTATTTCGGTTGCCGTAAACGTTGATTCCGGCTTCCCAAGACCAGCCGTTTAGGTTTTCCAGAATAACACCATTAAGTGAAAGCTCTAACCCTTTGTTTTGCGTCTCTCCAATATTTGCCGTGTAACTGCCTACACCCGAGGTACCGGGCAGATTTACTCCCAGCAGAATATCTTTCGTACTTGTTACGTAATACTCTATGGTACCAGACAATCGATGATTCAGAATCGCGAAATCCACTCCATAATTCCATGTTTCCGAATACTCCCATCCCAAATTAGGGTTTGGTAGCTCAGACACATAATACCCGGTATCATAAGTATCCGGACCAAAGTTATATGGCCGTGTAGCTAAACGACCAAGAGTGGCGTAAGGAGCTATGGCCTGGTTGGAAGTTTCTCCATAACCTGCCCGCAGTTTCAACCTGTCAATCAGCTCTACATCCTCCATAAACGATTCGTTGCCAACATTCCAGCCAACAGATATAGCAGGATAGGTATGCCACTGATGTCCTTCCGCCAGTCTTGAGGAACCATCAGATCGTAAAGTAGCTGTAAACATGTAGCGATCATCATAGATATACATGATTCGCCCCATCCATGACATCAAACCACTCTTCTCATATTGTTGCTCCCCAGGATCAATCGTCTTTTCCCCTGCCGCATGTCCCAAATTGTAGAACTGAAAAGCGGAGACCGGGATATCTCTTGCGGCCATGTATGATCGGTTATACTTATTCTCTTCTGCAGAGTATAACCCGGTTAAATTCACCTCATGGTTTTCTGCAAAAATACGATCGTAGGTTACGATATTTTCAATAATCCAGTGATAGGTATGTGAATTACTGACTGATGCCGTTGATTCGGTTTCGGGATTGGTACTGTTGATTCCCTGTCCTTTAAATTCTCCGCCATTACTCTGGCGAAAATCCAAACCCAGGTTCGCACGATATGTTAAACCTTCAATTCCCGGAATATCCAGCTCACCATATATAGAATTATATGTAGCATAACCCCTGGTTTCACTTAACCACAAGTCATCAATATCCTCCAAAATCTCTTCTGAATATAACCACTGTTCATCATCCGGCATGTTGATGGTTCTTTTCCAGGATCCATCATCGTTATAGGGATCTGCAATAGGCGACATACTTAAAATGCCGTACAAACCTACTTGAGAGCCTTCCGTAATGTTGTAATTATTGTTTGAATTGAGACCAAAACGAAAATATTCTCCGATCTGCTGATCGATTGACCCCCGTAAAGAAATCCGATCGTACTTTTGGGTGGGAACCACTCCTACATTACTGTAATATCCAACGCCAAAGTTATAGCTTCCCTGATCGGTTCCACCGGCAACAGCTATATCGTGGCTTGTCACTACACCATTTTGGTATAATAAGTCTTGCCAATCGGTATTAATATCATTGGACTCATCAGCTCCATTTGTAGGGTAGTCTTCGGAAGCCTCTCTCAGAGCCACAAATTCGGGACCATTCATCATGGGATATTTGGAAAAAACAGTGTTGATGCCCGTGTAGCCATTATAACTTATCGTTGCCCCTTCCTGGCCTCTTTCTCCCCTTTTTGTTGATACCAGAATGACACCATTCGCTCCCCTTGAACCATAAATAGCTGTTGCGGAGGCATCCTTCAAAATGTCTATGCTCTGGATGGAGTTGGGATTGATATCGCTGATGGATCCTGAAAAAGGGATCCCATTCAACACTACCAAAGGATCATTGCTGGCCGTAAGCGACCGTGTACCACGAATGCGGATCTGCATTGAAGATCCCGGTTTAGAAGATGTTTGCGAGAATTGAACCCCCGGCAATCGACCTTGCAAAGCGTTAGTAATATTGGCAGATGGCACTTCTGCCACAGCATCCCCACTTATCGAGGCTACTGAACCTGTTACTGCCTCTTCCCTCACTGCACCGTAACCTACTACCACGAGCTCTTCGCCTACAATTGCCTGTGGCACAAGTAAAATATCCAGATTACTCCTCCCGGCAATAGGCTCTTCCAGTGTTTCATAACCGATGTATGAAAACACAAGAGTATCATTCTCGGAAGGAACTACAAGCGAAAATTCTCCATCTACGTTACTTGTCGTTCCAATATCAGTGTTTTTCACAATAATATTCACTCCTGGAAGCGCTTCCTCATTGTCTGAAGAAAAAACGGTTCCCTGAACCGTAAAATCTTGTGCAATGGCGATATGATTCACCAACACTCCCATACATAAAAAGCATAAAAGCTTTACTGTATATCTCTTTTTCATCCTGATGTCCATTAATTGGTTAAAGTTAGGCTCATTGTTGCATTCGAATGGCAATTGCCCTTGAAAAATATGAAATCACAAGATTTGCGCAATCGTTTGCACATATCTAAAAATTAAAGAATATTTATATTGATCTCCAAATTTTGTAGATCATCTAAAAAAAACAGCTAACTTTATTCTGAACCTTTCGAAGCGATTTGGTTTGTTCACGCTTTTTTATTGTCAAACTTCTATTTTCAATACGTATGGAGTTTATGTTTTTTATTCAGATACAATCGTCTTCATCGATTCAAGTAAATTTAATTTCATAACTACGGTTGAAGAAGAAAAAAAAGACGACCATTTCGGATATTGCCAGAGAATTGGATACAACACCTTCTACTGTTTCCAGAGCTTTAGGCGATCATCCCAGAATCAGCGATTCCACAAAACAGGCTGTATGGGAAATGGTTGAAAAGCTAAACTATCAGCCTAATAATATTGCCTCTGCCCTCCGAAAAGGTAAAAGCAATATGATCGGCGTTATTGTTCCTACCTCCGACCGCCAGTTTTTTGCCTCGTTTATTCGCGGTATTGAGGAAATTGTAAGAGAAGAGGGATACAATCTGATAATTTGCCAATCGGATGATCAGTTTGCCAAAGAGAAAGCCGGGATCGACACTTTGCTAAATGTTCGTGTTGACGGAATTATTGCATCCGTAGCAAAGGAGACTACCGATATTTCGCATTATGAAAGAATAAAACAGCAAGGAGTTCCTCTTGTACTTTATGACAGGGTTATTGAATCATTGGATGTGAATCTTGTCGTCTCTGATGATTGTTTGGGTGCGTATAAAGCGGTTACCCATTTAATTGAACAGGGGTGTAAACGTATTGCCCATTTTGCAGGCAGGCAACATATTCATATTTATCAGAACAGGCTGAGGGGATATATACAAGCTCTCAAAAAACACAATTTACCTGTAGATGAAGATCTCATTATTGAATCAGATCTAATCAAAGATACTTATAGTATTTTACAAACCGGCCGTCAGTTGGGTGAAAAGCTTTTGCAAATGTCTAATATGCCCGATGGCATTTTTTCTTCCAGTGATTTTGCTGCAATTGGAGCAATTCAGGTTTTTAAGGAAAACAATATCGAAATACCGGATCAAATAGCACTGGTCGGTTACAGTAATGATTTTTCTGCATCGGTTATTGAACCGGCTTTATCATCGCTTGATCAACATACCATTGGCATGGGCAATTTAGCTGCTAAACATTTCCTGGCACAGATCGGAACAAACCCGGAAGATTTCACACCACAAAAAACTAAGCTGGAGCCAAACTTGATCATTCGGGAGTCTTCTTCCAGAAAAAAAGTGGCTGAAAACCAGAAAAACCTCGGTTAAACGGTTTTTCACATAATCATCTCCCGACTATTGAAAACCTGCTTATTGATTGTTAAGATAGGGTCCGGGCCTTCTCGTATAGCTCTTCTTCGTGACAAAAGCGTCTGCCATTTTCTGTTTTCACTCATGTAGGCGGAGCCTTATAGCAACCTCATCGTAGCTCAGACTGATCATATCGTTGGGCACCATTTCCGATGTAATCAGCGCACCAGGCGGCACGAGGATAACCCGAAGAGCGGCAACATTTATGACATCCTCATTAGCTGGAATTTGGGTTCCGTCAGGATTCCTGAGCAAAAGTACAATCGCGCCATTGCCAAACGCCGCTACAATACTGTACTGCTCATCGCCTACCAATATGTACGGTGCCGGTGCAGGCCACCACACATTAGGTGAAACGTCAAACTTGAGGTAAAAAAGGACCACTCCTTCTTCTTTTACTTCGTCGGAAATGTTAAAGACCTCGTCATAGAAGATGTTAATCGATCTCGCTGAGCCCGACCACTCGAGATCTGTGAAAAGGTATGATGTCACGTTTGCTGAACCGACTGCCCCTTCTTCTCCCCGTGGCCCTTGCTTACCTGACTCACCTTGTGGGCCTGTCGGCCCCACGGGTCCTTCACATGAGATAACTCCCGTTAGTACAATTGCAATAATAGATATGAATTTAATTTGTCTGCTGAACATTTTACTGAATATTGTTTATTGGATCTTCGTTGTTTCGTTATGTCCTGGCTCTCCCAAAAAAGCACGCCAGGCTTCGGTCTCGCCATTCGGGTTTGTACCAGTTCCCACAATCACCATGCCGTCATCAGAAATACCGAAAGCCGCTGAAAGTGTCCATCCGGATAAATTCAGATTATATTCATTCTCCAGTACATCTTGCAGATTTTGCATCCCTTCCGACTCTGTCCAGATGAACGCTTCGTTGCCAATTGAAGAATTTCCTCTGCCTACTACTATTGAGCCGTCTTCCGAAACATCGTGTGCAAGACTGGAATAGGTGCCGCCGGCTAAATCCCCAAGACCTTCAATATCGCCGCGAACCCAGCGGAAGGCTTGATTTCCATTTGCAGAATTACTTCTCCCAACCACTACCGCCCCATCGGCTGAAACAGCGTAAGCATTGGAATTCAAATCGGCACCGGGCAAACCACTCAAACCGGCCATTATCTCATCTTTCCATCGAAAGGCTTCAATCTCGTTATACACTGTTCCCCACTGTCCGTAGCCCACAACAACAGAACCATCTGCAGAAATATCAGAAGCAATGGAAAGAAAATCTCCACTTGGAAAATCTCCCAGCCCGGTCATAATGCCATTTTCCCAGCGAAACGCTTCTGTGCCATTTGCAGAAGAGGCAAGGCCCACCACAATACTTCCATCGGCTGATACGCCGCGTGCGTCTGAATACTCAATGTCGATTTTCAGTTGCCCCAAGCCTTCCATAACTCCCCTCTCCCATCTGAAAGCTTCAATTTGTGAGGGAAAATCACCCAGAGTTCCGGTTCCAATTATAACTGAACCGTCGGCGGAGACATCACGGGCAACGCTGTAAAAATCTCCTCCGGGAAGGTCGCCCAGCCCTTCCATTTTACCATTTTCCCAGCGAAATGCCTCTGTACCATTTGTGGAACTGCTGAACCCAACTACGACAGAACCATCTGCCGATGTTGATATTGCAGAACTCTGAAAATCACCTCCTGATAGATCTCCTAACCCTTCGAAAGTGGCCTCCGGCTTCGGAGCCGGATCAGATGGATCTGGTGAATTATTTGAATCTGTAGGCCCCTTGCAGGCTACAAAACCTGCCAGTATAAAAATGACACTAAAACTGATAATCTGTTTCATTTGTATTTATTTCACTATTCTTTGTTATAATTTTAGTTTATAGAAATTTTGAGATTAAGCTCTTCAGTTGGTTCGCAAGAGTCATTCGTCAAATCCAATGCCATCAGTTTTAAAAAAGGGAGACGTTGATTCTTTTTGGTCTCATCATTTTCTTACGTATAGTGATTTGAATTTCAGACTTGTTTTGATTCTATAATCTTGATTGATTCAACAGAAATTGGAACTATTCCAGGTTCATGCTGTTAGAGTGAATTCTTATTTAGTCAATCAATTTCTAATACACTTTCTGAATCTTTTCAGTCCTCACTGATGAAAATTCCGGAGATCCAGAGATAGTGTTTATTATGAACACGAAAGACCTACCAAAAAAGTGACAAATCGATGGTTTGCCAGGATACTAACTGATTGAAATAGCAAAGCATGAATAGTACAGGGGATATCACAGGGTGGTTAAATCAGATTCAGGAAGGATCAGAATCAGCTTTTAATAAACTTTTCCCACTAGTCTATGACCGCCTCAAACTTTTGGCTCAACGCCAGATGAAGGGGCAGTCGCCTGACCATACCTTTTCAAAAACTGATTTGGTTCACGAGGTATATTTGAAGCTCACATCTCAAGAGACAATGTCGCTGAATGACCGGGCTCATTTTTATGCCGTAGCCTCACAGGCCATGCGCCATGTTCTTATCGACCATGCTCGAAAAAAAGGAGCCCAAAAAAGAGGTGGTAAGAAAAATGAGGTTACCTATATCGATGAAATTATAAGTACAGAACACCAAACAGAAGAGGAATTAATACTAATTGATGACGCGCTGGGTGAACTTGAAAAATTTGACGACCGGTTAGCAAAAATCGTTGTTTACCGTTACTTCGGAGATATGAAAATCAATGATATTGCTAAGGTATTAAATTTATCAGCACGCACGATTAAAAGAGATTGGGTGACTGCAAGGGGATGGTTATATCAAAGACTAAAAAAACAGTATCTCCCTGTAAACTAGATGTATTTCACTCATCTGCAGTAAAAAACCTTGCATTTTCTATTAGATGGAGATCAGATGGAAGCGGAACGCTGGCAGCGTATTAAAACTATTGCCCATAAAGCTCTGACACTTACGGATACTGAGAGACAGAATTATATCACAAATATTTGTGGGAATGATCACGAACTGCGGAACGAAATTCTTCAGCTTTTAAAATCCATCCGAGAATCTGAAGAGGAAAATTTTTTGGCTGAACTTGAAATTAGTGAGGATACGATTTCCGAACTTTACAATCAGTTTCAAAAAATCTCATCGAGAAATAAAATGATTGGAAAAAAAATCGGGCACTATCAGATCACTGATCTTGTGGGTACAGGAGGTATGGGAAGTGTTTTCAAAGCAGAACGTTCGGATAGCCAATTCCATCAGGAAGTGGCTGTTAAGATGATCCGAAAAGAAGTTGAGAGTGAAGATAATATCAAACGATTTCGGATAGAACAGGAAATTTTGGCACGTCTTCATCACCCAAATATTTGCCGTCTATATGATGGGGGAATTACACAAGAAGGCACTCCTTACCTGGTTATGGAATTTATTGATGGTATCCCTGTTGATGAATATTGTAACAAATACCGGTTGACAACAGACGAACGTATTGAACTCTTCAGGACTATTTGCTCGGCCGTTCAGTATGCACACGGTAACCTGATTGTACATCGAGACTTGAAAGCACAAAATATCTATGTAAATCAAGATGGCATTGTTAAAATACTGGACTTTGGAGTGGCAAAACTCCTCGACCCGGCCTTTACGGATATAGACCTTTTGGAAACCCGGACCGGGCAGAAATTCTGGACCCCTCAATATGCAGCACCCGAACAAATCAAAAACGAAACCATAACGGTCACGACAGATGTTTATGCACTTGGTGTTTTACTTCACAAATTGCTGACCGATACTTATCCGCTGGATGTAAGCGGGATGGAAATTTCTGCTATTGAAAGAACCATATTGGAAGGTGTGCCGATACTACCCAGCCAATCTCTTAAAAATGGGCCTCCTCAAAAGATTGCCAAACGAAGAAAGACGTCTCCGGCAGGACTTCGCAAAAAGCTTTATGGTGACCTTGATGCTGTAGTTCTGAAAGCGATTCGCAAAGAACCCAACTATAGGTATAATTCAGTAGAACAACTGCTTGAAGATATCGATCGATATCAAAAGCGATTGCCACTTTTTGCCCGAAAAGGAACGATCCGGTATAGAGTAACAAAATTTACCAAGCGGCATAAAACGGTTCTTACAACCATCATGATTATTTTAGCCGCAGTGGGAAGCTTCGGGATTTATCATATCTATCAAATAGAAAAGCAGCGAGACATTGCTCAACAGGAGGCCAAAAAAGCAACACGGATCAAAGAGTTTACAACCACACTTTTTAATGCCAGTAATCCCTACTATGAAGAAAACATTGGGAGAACTGTTACGGTAAATCAGCTTCTTGAGGCCGGTATTTTAAATATTGAAACCGAGCTTGTTGATGAACCCGAAATTTATACAGAAATGCAAACTGTAATAGGCAAAGCCCTTATCGGGTTAGGTGAATACGAACAAGCGAAAGAGTTGATTAATAAATCACTGGAAAAAACCATTGCGTTGTATGGAGAAGATCATCCGGCAGTAGCTGAAAACATGACTCTGATAGCCCGTCTGGACCGGATACAGGGAGAATATGAATCTGCTCTTGTTTGGATGAATAATGCCCTGTTGATCAATGAAACCGTACATGGAAAAGAATCTCTTGAAGTAGCGAATGGATACTACGAAATAGGATTGATTTACAGCAATAGCATGAATTATGAACATGCGGCTAAATATTTGATTCAGGCTTTGCAATTGTATGAAAAACTTGATGCAAAAAATGATTTATCGGCCATCAATACACTCATAAGCCTGGCCGGTATGCAGAATAGACAAGAACTTTTTGATGAGGCAGAAATCAATTTGTTGTCGGCTGAAGAAAGGCTTCGAGAAAAGTATGGGGATAACCATCTACAATTGGCAAATGTTTATAATTCGCTTGCTTTGTACTATTCAGACCGTTCAAATCTTGCAAAATCTGAGGAGTACTATCAAAAAGGGATAAGTTTAAAACAACGATTGTTGGGAGAAAATCACCCACAACATATTCGAACATTTAGTTCATACGGTCTGCTTCTCTACCGGATGGGAAAATACGAGGAATCGGGAAAAATGCAGACTGATGCCCTTCAGCTGTTTGAAAGAAATGCTTTAACAGACAGCCTTGATTACGTTGCCATTATCAACAGACTAGCACTTGTAAAAGCCGCAACCAGTCAGTTAACCCAAGCCGTGGATCTTTACAATGATGCACTTTCTATCATGGATAATTACCTGGAATCCGACCACTCTGAAATAACGGTCGTTCTCTATAATCTGGCTGATCTGTACTATAGAATGAATGAACTTGAACAAGCCCATACACTCTTTGAAGAAGTTGTTGAGCGGGATAAGAAAGTGTTAGGAGACGATCACTCAGAAATTGCAATTGATCTTGTAAAATTAGCTGCCGTAACCAGAGACCAGAATAATTTTGTACAAGCTGAACAACTGTTTTCTGAAGCAGAATCTATTATTACGGACAAATTTACACCCGATCACTATAGAACCGGAGAGTTTTATATGGAATATGGAAGGCTAAAAATGATGAATATGGAAACTGAAGGTGCTATAGATCTATTTGAGAAAAGTCTTTCAATATTTCAAGAAAATTATGATGAGAGTCATGAAAAAGTTGTACAAGTGAAGGAGTATTTAACTCAAATAAAACTGTAGCTGCAAATAAACAATATGTTTTAAAATCAGCTAGATTTCATAGCCGCAAAAATCAGAATAGATCAGGCGGAACAGGATTACATCTTTCATTCTGGTCCTTCTGAAATACCGTTATGTATGAAAAAGAGCCTAAAGACCTGACCTCAAAAGTGGTGAGAAAGCTGATAAAGAGCTAACCTCAGCTAAACTGATTATATAACAACATTCTGAAATCTTACTGAGAAAACCACTCGGATATTGTTTTCATGTCTTTATCTCCACGACCCGAACAGTTTACTATAATAATCTCGTCTTTCTGAGTCATCGGCATCAACTTCTCGAGATATGCAAATGCATGTGCACTCTCAATGGCAGGAATAATTCCTTCTTTTCTTGAGATCAATTCGACCGCTTCCATTGCTTCGCTATCAGTCACAGCGTGATAATGAACTCGTTTCGAATCATGTAGATAGGAATGTTCGGGGCCTATGCCGGGATAATCCAATCCGGCACTGATGGAATGGGCCAGTTGAATTTGGCCCTCATCACTTTGCAGAAGATAGCTTAGAGAACCGTGTAGTACACCCGGAGTCCCTTTGGTAAGTGTTGCTGCCGTCTGGTTCGTATCCGCTCCCAAACCTGCGGCTTCAAGCCCGATCATTTTTACGTCTTCATCTTCAATAAAAGGATAGAAAAAACCGATGGCATTACTTCCGCCGCCCACACACGCAACAAGATAATCCGGCAATTTCCCTTCAGCTTTTCGGATCTGATCTTTGGTTTCCTCGCCAATTACCTTTTGAAAATTTCGGGTCATCATAGGATATGGGTGCGGCCCGACCACCGACCCAATGATATAAAACGTATCGTCCACATTCGTCACCCAATCGCGAATTGCTTCGTTTGTGGCATCTTTCAAAGTCTTTGAGCCACTTTCTACCGATCGAACCTCGGCACCGAGCAATTGCATGCGATCAACATTTAGCTTTTGCCGCTCCATATCTTCAGCCCCCATGTAAATCACACAATCGAAACCGAATTTTGCGCAAGCAGTTGCCGTGGCTACACCGTGCTGACCTGCCCCGGTTTCGGCAATGATCCGGCGTTTACCCATTTTCCTGGCAAGCAAAAGTTGGCCAATCGCATTATTAATTTTATGGGCTCCCGTATGGCATAAATCTTCTCTTTTGAGATAGATTTTGGCCTTGCCGTAATAGTCAGTGAGACGGTTTGCGAAAGTCAGCTTTGTCGGCCGGCCAACATATTCCCGAAGCAGA
Source organism: Rhodohalobacter sp. 614A (assembly GCF_021462415.1). Taxonomy (NCBI): domain Bacteria; kingdom Pseudomonadati; phylum Balneolota; class Balneolia; order Balneolales; family Balneolaceae; genus Rhodohalobacter; species Rhodohalobacter sp. 614A. The sequence continues at coordinate 711,782 of NZ_JAKEDS010000002.1, read as the reverse complement.
TCATGATACTCCTTCTGAAAAAGAGGATCATTTTGAGTCTCTTCATAAGCAGCTTCCAATTCATCCAGAGCCGGAATCAAAATTTCGGGGACAAACTTTCCGCCATAATCGCCAAAGTAACCTGTTTTTGTGGGTGCTGTGTATTTCATTTAGGTTTTATTAAGTCATGAGGAGATTGCCACAGTCGCAGTGCTCCTTCGCAATGACCAAATAAATTAAGTCATTGCGAGCAGAGCGAAGCAATCTCCAGTCTATTTATCACTATAAAATTATCCTACGATTCTTGTTCTTCCCAGATGTCTCGCATCACATCAAAGAACGTTTCAATTTTATCAAAATCTTTGAGACCGGGTGCTTCCTCCAATCCGCTGGAGAGATCTACCACATCCGGAGATACTTTTTTAATAGCCTCTGCAACATTTCCGGGATTCAATCCTCCAGAAAGAAAAAATGGTTTCCCCAAAGATAAATCCTGTATTAACGACCAATCAAAAGTCTGACCGGTTCCACCGTAGAGATCATCAATTTTCGTATCAAACAAAAAGTAATCGGCTGAATTTTTATAGGCTTCAATTTCAGACACCAAATCCCCGGAGTTTGTTTGTTTGGTGATATGAAAAACTTTAATCACAGGAAAATTGATCATATCGCAATATCCCGGTGATTCATCGCCGTGGAGCTGAACCAAATCGATTCCTGTTCGCATTGCAATTTCATTCACATCATCCAACGGCTGATTCACAAAAACGCCAACTTTTTGCGGACCTTCAATCCAATTGATAATAGCGCCGGCCTTTGCCGGTTCAATATACCTGGGACTTTTATCGTAAAAAATGAATCCGAGATAATCAGCAAGAGCACCCGATGCAAACCGTGCATCCTCCAGAGTTGTTATGCCGCAAATTTTAACTTTTGTTCTTTTGTTTGATGAATCACTCATAAATCAAACTTCCTCTGTGGAAATATCTCTGGATTTCAATTCTTCAAACTCCTCTAAAAAGCTTCTTAACCCCGCTCCAATATCCGGTTGTTTCATAAAATGCTCGCCGATCAAAGCAGATTGAATTCCGTTTTTATACAACTTCAGTAAATCATCCGGATTATGTATTCCACTTTCAGAGACAGTTACGACCTCATCGGGGGCCAATTGCAAAAGTTCAATTCCGCGATGCAAGTTAACTTCAAAGGTTTTCAGGTCACGGTTATTTACACCTAAAATTTCAATTCCCTTCCATTCCAGATTTTCAACTTCCTCACGCTCATAGCATTCAACCAATGCATCTAATTCAAACTCTTTTGCCGCAGCAAGAAGCTCAGAAAGTTGACTTCCTTCGTACATCGTTACGATCAAAAGTACAGCATCTGCACCGTAAGATTTTGCTTCTTTTATTTGATACGGATCTATGATGAAATCTTTGCGCAGCAATGGAATCGGACAATCTTCTGAAACAGTTTCAAGATATTTCAAAGAGCCTTTAAAAAATGGCTCGTCTGTCAATACAGAAATGGCTGATGCCCCATTTTCGACATAAGCCTCCGCTATTTTTTTCGGATCAAAATCATCCCGAATAATACCTTTGGAAGGAGACGCTTTTTTTATCTCGGATATGATTGAAACTGAATCTGTTTTCAATGCTCCGGCAAAATCCAGCCTTTCCTTCTCATATCCGCGAAGGGATTCCAAATCACGAAATGAAATTTCTCGCTTACGTTTCTTGAGATCCTCGAAGGTTTGACCCGTAATTTTTTTTAGAATATCAGCCATATCTATCCCGCTGCAATCGCTTGTGATTCTTTAATAAACTGATCCAGCTTTTTCCCGGCTTCACCGGAATCGATACTTCGTACGGCCATCTCTTTCGCTTCTTCGAGATCATCTGTAATATTGGACGCCCGGATGGCAAACAATGCATTCAGTTCTGCAATATCCCGCTGTGCTTTTGTTGATTTTCCTTCAAGCACATTCATCAGGATTTGAGCATTTTGTTTTGCATCTCCTCCAAGAAGAGAATTATGATCCGTTTTTTCATATCCCAGGGAAATGGGATCGAAAGTCACGGAATCACCGCTCAGATGGGTTTTTAGTTCAAAAATTTCGCTTTGAGACGTTGTGCTTACCTCATCCAAACCATCATGTGCATTGACGGTATAAGCATTTTCTGTGTGTAAATTTCCGAGAATTTGGATCATTTTCTTTGCCGTCTCCTTATTAAAAGCTCCAATCACCTGGCATTTCACATTTGCCGGATTAACGAGCGGCCCAAGAATATTGAAAAATGTTCTCATTTTTAAAGCGCGGCGTGCGGGCATTACGTATTTCATCGCCGGATGAAAATTTGGCGCAAACATAAATGCCATTCCCGTTTTATTGAATAACTCTTCTACCTGCTTTTTTTGAAGATTCGGAACGGCTCCGAGAAGTTCAAGAACATCATAACTTCCGCTTTTGCTGGAAACACTCCGGTTTCCATGTTTTAAAACGGGAACTCCGGCCCCGGCAACAATGAACATCGCTGTTGTAGAAATGTTAAATGTACCGGATTTGTCGCCACCGGTACCGCATAAATCCACCGCATGTTTGGTATCCACTTCAACCGGAACGGCAACAGAACGCATCTCCTGGACGAATGACGTGAGTTCAACAACCGTTTCTCCTTTCATTCTCATGCCAAGTAAAAAAGCAGCAATTTCTTCGTCGGATATATCCCCATGCAGAATAAGCTTCATAGCCAAAGAAGCCTCATGATCTGTCAAATGATCATGCATAGAAATTTTTTCAAGTATTTCTGTAAATGATTTATTCACAATGCGTAACGTTTATTAGGCTTTTACTTTTTGATATGAAGACTTTAACCAGTTCTTTACAATTTTCGGCCCTTCAGTTGTCAAAATACTTTCGGGATGAAACTGAATTCCTTCAATTGGAAACGACTTATGACGAACTCCCATGATCACTCCATCTTCTGTCTTTGCTGAGATCTCAAGATCATCAGGAATCGTTTCCGGAGCCAATACCAAAGAGTGATATCGCGTTGCTGTAAATCCATCTTCAACCCCTTTAAAAACTGATTTTCCATCATGAAAAATCTCGGATGTCTTCCCGTGCATCAAACTTGGTGCGTATACCACTTTGGCACCGAATACATCGCCAATGGCCTGGTGACCAAGGCAAACGCCGAGTACAGGAATTTCAGGTCCAAGTTCACGAATTAAATCTTCAGTAATACCGGCATCTTCGGGTCGGCCCGGCCCCGGTGAAATCAAAATTTTATCCGGGTTAAGTGCCTTCACTTCTTCGACCGACATTGCATCGTTTCGAATTACCTTGTAATCGTCTGTTTCCGTCGCAACTATATGCACAAGGTTATAGGTAAAAGAGTCGTAATTGTCGATTATCAATATCATTTAGTATCGAGTATCAAGTAGTAAGTATTGAGATTTTCTGTAAGGAGATTTGATTTCTGCGTTCATACATATAAATGGAATTCAAATTTAACATCTACAATCAATGCATAATTACAAGGATTGAGAACAACGAATATGAGTAGAACGTATCTTGATACTTGATACGGAGTACTCAATATTCAGTATCTACATCATTTAAAACTTCTATAAAGTCCTGTGTTTGATCGTATCGGTTCCATAACGGATTCTGCGCGTTCACGTGCTTTTTTTCCGCCTTCTTTTAGTACATCGTGGACATAATCCATGTCCTTTACCAATTCTTTTCGCTTTTCACGGGCTTCGGAAAAGTAACCCGTAATCATTCCCAATAATTCTTTTTTGGCATGGCCATATCCATATCCGCCCGCCCGATATTTCTCGGCTATTTCTTCCCTTTTGTCATCTGCGGCAAAGAGTTTAATCAAAGCAAAAACGTTGCAGGTTTCGGGATCTTTTGGCTCTTCCAGCGGAGTTGAGTCCGTTTGAATGGACATCACTTTGCTTTTCAGGGATTTGCCTTCATCAAAAATCTGGATGGTGTTATTATAAGATTTACTCATCTTTCGGCCGTCAATTCCCGGGACAACAGCAACACTTTTCACAATATATTCCTCGGGCAATTTCAGAAGTTCTGCATCAAAAGCGCGATTCAGTTTTCCAGCAAGGTCACGGCAGATCTCAATATTCTGTTTTTGATCTTCCCCAACCGGAACCAAATCGGAATGATAAATCAGAATATCGGCGGCCTGTAATATCGGATAACTGAACAGGCCAACATTCGGTTGCAATCCCTGGGCGACTTTATCTTTATAAGCCACACCTTTTTCCATGAGTGAAACCGGTGCTACGCAACCCAGAATCCAAGCAAGCTCTGTTGTCTGCGGTACATCTGATTGGGCAAAAAAAGTACACTCATTGGGATCCAATCCCAGAGCCAAATAGTCAAGAACAACGTCGAGTGTGTACTGCCTCAGCAATTCACCATCATTGATGGAAGTAAGTGTGTGGTAGTTCGCAAGAAAATAAAAAGCATCTCCCTCCTTTTGCATTCGGATATGCTGCCTCATGGCTCCAAAATAGTTGCCGATATGCAGTTTTCCGGAGGGTTGAATTCCCGATAAAATGGTTTTCTGATCACTCATGGTTTACATCAAAAATTTAACAGCTTAAGTTAATCAATTTCTAAGTTGTGATTTCAAGTGCAACGCTTAATGCTTCAACTAAAGCGCCGGCTTTGTTTTTCGTTTCTTCAAATTCTTTTTGAGGATCACTGTCGGCCACAATTCCCGCTCCCGCCTGGATGTAAACCCGATCTCCTGTAACCAGCATCGTCCGGATAGCGATACAAGTATCCATATTTCCAGAAAAATCGAAGTACCCGACTGCACCGGCATAAGGTCCGCGTTTGGTCGGCTCCAGTTCATCAATGATTTCCATAGCCCGGATTTTTGGCGCCCCGCTGACCGTACCGGCAGGAAAACATTGCATAAGGGCATCAACCGAATTTCTGTCATCTGCGATTTTTCCTACAACATCGGAGACAATATGCATGACGTGAGAAAACCGCTCAATGCTTTGGTTTCGTTCTAAATGAACGGTGCCGGATTTGCATACACGCGAAAGGTCGTTTCTTCCCAAATCAACCAGCATAATGTGTTCAGCAATCTCTTTTGGATCTTTCTTCAAATCTTCTTCAAGAGCTAAATCTTCCTCATGGGTCTTTCCACGCGCTCGTGTTCCGGCGATGGGCAGAAGCCTTACTTCCGATTCAGTTACGCGAACCAAAACTTCTGGAGACGATCCAACCAGGGAGAATCCATCAAAATCGAGATAAAAAAGATAGGGTGACGGATTCACCATTCTTAATGCCCTGTAAAGAGTAAAACTGTCGCCTTCGAACGGAACTTCAAACCTTTGGGAGAGAACAACCTGGAAAATATCGCCTTCATAAATATATTCCTTTCCCTTTTGCACCATGGAATGGAATTTATCCTGATCCATATTGCTCGAAAGATTTTTTGCATCCAGATTAAATGCCTCACCCTTTTTTACCTGACGTACGGCAGAGTTCTCCATTCGATCCAAAGCCTCAATTGCTGAATCGTAAGCCTTCTTTAGATCCGTTTCTTCATCAACAAAAATCGTTTTCATTAAAACAATTTGCTGCTTCACGTGATCAAAAGCATAGACCTCATCATAAAAAGACCAGATGGCTTCGGGCGTATGAAGATCGTTTTCTGGTACATCCGGCAGATGTTCAACATCGCGTACGGTATCATATGAAGAAAACCCGACAGCACCTCCCGTCAACCTGGGTAGTTCGGGCAATTTTGGCTCCGTATGCTGATGTACCAGACGATTTAACGCATCAAAATAGGATTCCTGAAGTAGCGCTGTTTCCTCTTTTTGGGGATTAATAAGCTTTACATTTTCATCATCCACATAGAGAACCTGATACGGATTGCAGCCAATAAATGAGTATCTCGCCAAATGCTCTCCACCTTCAACAGATTCGAGAAGAAATGGATATTTTGCCCCTTCGCGAATGGAAAGAAAAAGGGAAACGGGCGTTAAAATGTCGGCCAGCATTCTGCGCGATACCGGGATCGCTGAGTATGTCTTGGCAAGTTTTGAAAAAGTTTTAAATGTCATATGTCCAAAAAAAAACCCACTCCAGAGTAACTGCAGTGGGTTTTAAAATTCGTTCTGTGTATGGTTTAAATCATAGTGATTCCACTGCCAAAGTATGTTTGACCGCGCCACCACCAAATGTTATTTGTTAAACCATTTTTCATCATGAAGGAAAACTATCAGTTCAGTTTTTTAAATGCAACTTCACTTTAAAAAATTTTAGAATATTATCTTCGAAACCAGGATGGATTTTTTTCAATGAATTTCTGGATGAGAGATTTTATAAAGAAATGTCTTTGCTTTCTGATATACATCCACCCTGTAAAACTAATCACAAATGCTCCTAATGCATTCACAATCATATCCCACATGGTATCTGTAAGTCCGGATGGATCCGTAAACATTTCTTTTTGCATGTTTAAACCGAACACCTGATCCATAAAAAACTCATAGATTTCCCAGATTGTACCAATCGATACGGCAAATACAAAAGCGAAGAGCGCTATGAAAGCTGCGCTCATTTGAAGCTCAACATGTTTACTCTCATTTAAAATATAAACCATCAGAAACCCTACAATTCCCATCATGAGTCCGGCGGTGGTGTGTAAAGCGATATCCCACCACCAGATTCTTTGATAAAACTCTTGTACTTCTCCAAGATAGAGCGATGCAAAAACAAATATGACGGCCATAAAATGGAATTCCGCCGGCAACTCTAAATCCATTTTGCTTTTGAAAAGAGATGGAGCAAAAAGTGTAATTATAATTAGTGAAACAAGGAAAAGTGACAGCCATTGTGTTTCATAAAGCAGATAGGCCCATTCGATCGTTAAAATAATCATCAATATCCGGATGAAGATCGTATGGATCTGATGTTCATTTTTATTTATGGCAGGAGATTGTTTTGGATGATTATTCATTCCGATTATTTAAATGGTGCAGTAAAAAGTAATGAAGAATCGTTCTAATAAAAAAAACCACTTCTTTGCGGAAGAAGAAGTCAAATCCGAAATGTTTTTAAAAGATCACTCGAGAACTTAGAATGTCTTCTGTTGATTTGTTTCCAACTCCTCGAATCAAAAAAATCGAGATTATACCATTTTCTGAAACCAAAAATGCGTATTTGACTTGAAAGAATTATAACTTTCATTCACAATCTCTCAGATTCCCGAATTCTATGAAAGAATCCTTATATATATTCTTCGCCTTTATTTCGCTGGCTTCTTTAATCAGTTGTGAAAATGATACAAATACGCCTGAAGATTATGATGCCGTACAAGCAAGCTGGGAAACATTTGGGCAGAATTGGAATGATTTGAATGCTGAAGGATGTATGACCATTTTTTTTGATGATGCGATTATGATCCCGCCGCAACTTCTTGAGCTTGAAGGGAAACCTGCCATTCAGGAATTTTATCAAGACCTCTTTGATATGAACCAGAGTGCCGAGTACGATCACGTAACGGAATCCATCAATTTTTCGAAAGAACAAGCCATTGAAGTTGGAAGCTTTTCAATAAAATGGATCTCTACCGAAGGTGATTCTTCAACGTTTTGGGCCCGATCAATGATTCACTGGGAACGAGATCAATACGGAGATTGGAAAATCAAAAAACTGCTGTTTAATCATCCTCCTTCTTCGCAAGCGTCGGAATAAATTCGAATTCTTTCTCTCCTGAATTCCCGGCAAATGGTCTATAGCTTTGGTGAATCATTTGTATCTTTCAGGCCGTTAAGATTCAAAATGATTGTAATCCATTGCCACGAAAAGATTCTTCTTATGATGCTGTTGTTGTAGGCTCGGGACCCAATGGTCTCGCCGCCGGTATCCGGCTTGCACTTGAAGGCTATTCCGTTAAAATATTTGAAGCGTCGGAAACTATTGGTGGGGGAGTGAGAACCGCAGAATTGATAGAACCTGGTTTTTTTCACGATATCTGTTCTGCCATTCATCCAATGGCCGCTGCTTCCCCATTTCTCAAGAAGTTGCCTTTGGGAAAATTTGGGCTGAAATGGATTCATCCGATTCACCCGGCAGTCCATCCGCTGGACGACCAACCCGCCGGAGTTTTGTTTAACGACTTACAGGAAACAGCATTTCATTTGGAGGATGATGCGGATTATTATCGAACGCTGATGAAGCCGATCCAAAAAAACTGGGATGGTTTGAGCAAGGATTTTTTAGGTCCGTTATCGTTTCCCAAAAATCCTGTTCAAATGGGTTTATTCGGATTGAAAGCACTTCAGCCAGCCACGAGGTTCCAGAAAAAATTCAAAACAGATCGGGCAAAAGCATTGTTTGCAGGAATGGCTGCTCATTCAATCCTCCCACTTGATGAAATAGCTACCACAGCAATTGGCCTGGTTTTCTTCGGAACGGGACATACCGGTGGCTGGCCTATGCCCGAAGGTGGTTCTCAGTTGTTGGCAAATGCAATGGCAGGATATTTTAAATCTTTAGGCGGCGAAATTGAAACGGGTTTCCAGGTTGAGTCGCTAAAAGAACTGCCCGATTCAAAAGCAGTTTTGTTTGACCTGACACCGCAACAGGTTTCGCTAATTGTTGGTGACCAATTTCCATCCTCATACAAACGGAAATTGCGAAAATTCAAAAGAGGTTCCGGAGTTTTTAAGGTTGATTATATTTTAAAAGAACCCGTTCCCTGGAAAGATCCTGAATGCCGGCGGGCAGGAACCGTTCATCTTGGTGGAACTTTTGCTGAGATCGCCGCTTCTGAAAAAGAGATAGCAAATGGAAATCATTCCGATAACCCGTTTGTACTGGTTGCCCAGCAAAGTTTGTTTGATAAAACCCGAACACCGAATAAAAAGGAAACTTTATGGGCATATTGCCATGTACCGAACGGTTCCACAAAAGATATGACCGACATCATTGAAAACCAGATTGAACGGTTCGCCCCCGGTTTTAAAGATGTTATTGAGAAGAAAGTCACAATGAATACAAGTGATTTTGAGGAGTACAATGCCAATTATATCGGTGGAGATATTAATGGCGGACGGCAGGATATCTGGCAGCTTTTCTCAAGACCTGTCAACTGGATAAACCCTTATGCAACTCCGGCTGACGGTATTTATTTTTGTTCTTCTTCAACCCCTCCGGGAGGCGGAGTTCACGGAATGTGCGGTTATCATGCCGCAAACCTCGTTCTGAAAAAAGAGTTTGGAAAATCTTCTTCGGAATGGAAATTCAGAATTTAATTTTCTTCTCTATCAACAATCCAATCACAAATGAAACCATTTAAATGATCCGAAACATTGTTGAGATGACGAAGAACAGTGATTTCTGGCCAAAGACTGGTTCCATCAAATCAGAATCGGGCTGGTGGAACGCTCTCACCATTTTTGCAGCGTTGATGGTTTCCATTCCGGTTCTAACAGTGGCTGCAAATATTTTTATCCCGAGCGGTGATATCTGGCAACACCTCGCCTCAACAGTTCTCCCCGACTACATCAAGAATTCATTGATTCTCATGATTGGTGTCGGAACCGGAGTCTTTATTCTGGGCGTTGGAAATGCCTGGCTGGTTACCATGTGCCGATTCCCCGGCAGCAAATATTTTAATTGGCTGTTGATACTTCCCATGGCTGTTCCGGCTTACCTGATGGCCTATACCTACACCGATTTTCTTGCCTATACAGGTCCCCTTCAAAATATGATTCGTGATATCACCGGCTGGGGACTTGGCGATTACTATTTCCCGGATGTGCGTTCCATTGGCGGGGCCATTATCATGATGTCGTTTGTCTTCTTCCCCTATGTTTATTTAATCACGAGGGCAGCTTTTTTGGAGCAATCGACGTCCCTGCTTGAAGCGAGCCGGAGCCTTGGTGCTACACCTTTTCAAAGTTTTTATAAGATTGCACTGCCTCTTGCACGTCCATCTATTGCAGCCGGCATGGCATTGGCTTTGATGGAAACTCTCAATGATTTTGGTACGGTTGATTATTTCGGAGTTCAGACATTTACAACGGGAATCTACCGAACCTGGTTTGGTTTGGGAGAACGGGCCGCTGCCGCTCAGCTCGCCGCTTTTCTGTTGATTTTTATTCTGTTTCTGATCCTTCTCGAAAGAAGAAGCCGGAATAAAATGAAAATGAAGCACGAAACCACCGGTCGTTTTAAACGGCTCTCCGTTTACCGGCTAAATGGGTGGAAAGCATGGGGTAGCACCATTTTTTGTACTATTCCGGTACTGATTGGTTTTGTATTCCCGACGATGATTTTGACGGATATGATGATCGCCAACTTCGATATTGCCGTTGATTCCCGCTTTTTTGAATTCAGTTTTAATACTATCCTGGTTGCTCTCATTGCCGGGTTTGTGGCGCTTGCGGTTGCGTTGATTATGGCTTACGGCGTTCGGTTGAATCCAAACTTGATCACCCGGACAGCAACAAGAATTGGCTCTATGGGTTACGCTATTCCGGGATCAGTGATTGCTGTCGGAATCCTGATTCCCTTCGGCTGGACCGACAATACAATTGATAGCTGGATGCGTGATTCATTTGGAGTTTCAACCGGACTGATTTTAAGCGGAACCATTTTCGCCCTGATCTTTGCCTATGTGGTTCGCTTCCTCGCTGTGGCTTACAACACGGTTGAAGCGAGTCTTGGAAAAATAACCCCAAGCATGGATGAAGCGGCCGAAGGGATGGGATATAGTTTCAGAAAAATATTAGGCAAGGTTCATGTACCGATGATGTCAGGAAGCCTGTTTACAGCCATCATGCTTGTAATTGTAGATGTTATCAAAGAGTTGCCGGCAACAATCATCGTCCGGCCATTCAATTTTGACACTCTTGCCGTTCAGGTCTATCGGCTGGCTTCAGATGAACGACTGGGAGAATCGTCAGGCGCTGCACTGGCTATCATTCTTGTTGGACTTGTGCCCGTTTATATCCTGAGCCGATCCATTGCAAAAACGAGGAAAGCCGAAGAAAAGGAAACTTAATATGATTCATCGGATGAGTGAGCCAGCTAAGAACGAATTCTTTGTCTAAAACCTCATCTGACGAATAGGCCTGTTTAGACATGGTATTTTTTCGACACGATGCTGAATGTACAGCAATATTTCCATTGGGATCAATCCGATATTTTTTAGCAAAAAAACATGTCTTAAGTCAAGAGCTACCTCCACCCTGCCCGATCCATTACACGGATAGCCGTTGGATTATTGATACCATACATTGCCACATTCACTCCATCCGTATCAAAATTGCCGAACTGGCCCAAAACTTCGGGAAGTTCCATCGTGGTTAAAACAGGAAATTCATTGTTGGCAATTGCATAATATTGCTGGGCTTCTTCAGTAGCCAGGTATTCAATAAACCGAATAGCATTTTCTTTATTTGGTGAATTTGCTGCCACACCTGCTCCACTGATATTCACATGAGCCCCACCATGCTCATCCGCAGGAAAATACATGGCAACTTGCGAGGCCACTTCACGATCTTCCTCAGAATCTGATCGTATCAAACGAGCCAAATAGTAGTGATTTACAATGGCAATATCACACAAACCGGCAGCCACAGCCTGGATCTGATCGGTATCCCCACCTTGTGGAGATCGTGCAAAATTATTGACCAAATTTGTTGCCCACTCTTCTGTTTCTTCTTCTCCATACGTTTCAATCAGAGAAGCAACCAAAGACTGATTGTAAATATTGTTGGACGACCGCATACAAATCCTTCCGTTCCATTGGTCATCTGCAAGTTCCCAGTATCCTTCCAGATCAGTTGTATCTACTGCCTCTTTGTTGTAAACAATTCCGCGCACCCGCTTCGACAATCCAACCCAATATCCCTCGGGATCATGCATCTGGTCGTTAATCGTTTCACTTAAGTAATCGGATTCAAAGGATTGGAGAACACCGGCCTCTTTTGCTCTCCACAAGCGGCCTGCATCCACCGTAATGACCACATCGGCCGGACTGTTAATTCCTTCATTATTAATTCTTTCGATCAATTCATCACTGGATCCTTCAATTAAATTGACTGCAATTCCAGTCTTTTCTGTAAAATTTTCGTAGAGTTGAAGATCCGTATCGTAATGCCGCGATGAGTAAATATTCACGACTTCTTCATCCGAGCATGAGATGAAAAAAAGGAAACCGGCGATGATAAAAAGAATGTGTCTGTGCGTAATCATTAGTGTAATCTGTGTTTTCTAATTTGGATCAATTCTAAATAATTCATCCATCAGAATCAACAATGAAGCAAAATCATTCTGCCAAACTTGATTCTAAATACTTATAATCCGGCGTGAGCTCTCCTTTATGAACGATGATTGCTTTTTTGATCTCATCAGGAAGATTTAGTTGATCCAAAGATTTTGAAAAGTCCGACTCAGCAAAATTCTTAAGATAGGGTTTTAAAGCTTCGCTGAAGTGTACGGATGCTTCTCGCGGCAATTCACTGGGCAAAATATCGACGGCCATTACTGCTACTCCCCGACCTTCAAATCCCATTTGGAAGGAATCCGTTTGAGGATTATAAACAAAAACCGGGTCCTCAATTGGAGTTGCCATCTCCGTACATTCAACAGATCCATGAATATCACAGGTAATATCTCCGATTACTTTTAGCTCCAATCGGTTGGAAGCATCCATTTTCCGAAGCCAGTTTTTGGTGATTAACCGGGGATATTTCTCATCCCAATAAATTCCATTCACAAAGACATCAATATTTGGCAGATAGTCTTCAATGGTTGAGGTATACTGATCAGGATTATTGATATAATGATGCAGGCCAAATTCAAAATCCCCATTTGGAATCATGTAATCACTGACCAGCAAATTGACTTTGATAATCACCTGATTTTTTTCGTAATCACCATTTTTCAATTGTTCCGCCGAGACAGATTTACCCGGCAAAAGATCCAGGATTTCCAAAGCTCCTTTCGATACATTTCCATCTCCGGTTACCGCAATGACGCATGGCTTGGCCGATTCCGATAATCCTGAAGTTTTTATCTCGTTGCCAATTTCAAACACATTTTCTTTTGCTTCATCCAGCGAATTGTAATGTCTTGTTTGCTGGAGTTTTGCGAACGGAGTTTCAATTCCATTTGCCAAAAGCCTTTGGCCGGTGGTCCACAGCGTATTGATCATTCCGGCAAGCCCCGCATAACGCCCGAAAAAGATCAGCCTCTGTCCTTTTTCTCCCTCAATTCGTTCATAATCGATGAGAGTCGCTTTTTTCTCCATTAATCGCCTGAGCATCGGCATGTTATAGGGCTGCCCCTTTATCACATGAGAAAAAAAGACGTAAGTTTTCCCCTCTTCAAAGTAATTCTCCGGCATCTCCTTCACTCCAAAAATCACATCACATTCTGAAAGATCATCCGCTACCACAGCTCCGGCATCTTTATACTCTTGATCTTTGAAAATCCTCTTCTCGGAATTCTCCACAAAAAATGAGAGACCTTCCTTTTCGGTGAGTTCATTTACGTGATCCGGAATGATGGGCGTTCTCCGCTCAAATTTATATTTATCTTCGTGCCGGATTCCAATTCGGTTCATAAATCTCCTTTTGAATGACTGAGTCGGTTTGATTCTCGTTCAAATTTCATTTCAATAATCCATTCCCCAACTTTTTCTTTTAGTAAAATGGTATACAAAACAAAGAAAAACAGCGGCAAATATTTGAAGGCAATCAGGAATAAATTGTCAACCGAGATAAAAAAACGAGGTACAAAAGAAATTCCAATCCAGACTATGAAACCTGCTATCCAGCCAGTTTTCTCGTACTTATACAGAACAAAAAGCATGTACAGTGAAAAAGGAATTGCTAAAACCGAAATAAGAAAAAGACTAACTATTGCCAGGTTCATGCTGAATATGAAAAGAAAGCAAATTCCTAAAATTGTGGCCGATATTGCTTTGCTGCTTAATAAATGATACAGATGTGGCAACGTTATGTATTGGGAAAACTCCATTTCATGAAGCGGAGTTTTTATGATCGAGGCTCTCCGTCACCACCTTTCTTTGTTCAGCCGGGATAAACTCCTGAATCTTATGAAGAAGATAGAAATGAACCTCTGAATTCCCGGCAACAAATCGTTCACCAAATGCCCATTTGTCGCTTCCATCCCAGTCGGTTACTGTTCCACCAGCTTCTTTAATAATCAATGCCGCAGCTGCAACATCCCAAATGTGGAGAGAATATTCATAAAACCCGTCGAAACGGCCGCTGGCAACACAACATAAATCATAAGCGGCTGAACCGGGACGCCGAATTCCCTGAACGTCTTCCATCAATTTGCGAAATAGTTTGAGATAGGAATCCACAACAGAGAGATCGTTATAGGGAAAGCCGGTCCCGATAAACGCGTGTTCATATTCAGCAGTTGATGATACATGAATCTCTTCGTCGTTCAACCATGCGCCTTCTCCGGCAATGGCCGTAAATTCTTCTTCGCGGTTTACCTCGATAACAATTCCAACTTTCGGCTCTTTGTTTTCCCACAATGCCACGGATACGCAATAAATCGGGAATCCGTTGGCAAAATTTGTTGTACCGTCAATCGGGTCAATAATCCATACGCGCGAATCGCTCATCGCATCTTCAGCGGATGATTCCTCCGCAAGAATTTCATCATCAGGGAAATGCTTCTTTATGACTTTGATAATTGCTTTTTCGGTTTCAACATCGGCATCCGTCACCAAATCGTGGAAACCTTTTTTCTTGATTTTAATGCCTTTTTCCCGAAATGATTTGATAACTCGAACACCCTCTCTTGCAGCCTGTTTTGCTACGTCCAGATCTGAGATCATTTTATACTTCTTTTTGGTTGATTCGTTAGAAATTTTAAACTCGTTATGCGAATGAAGTTAACGATAATAAATGGTTCCATTCGCACTGAAATTAACATTCAGCATTCATAAATCGTTTTCTCTGTAAGGCAGATAAAAAAAAGGTTTCCCGATTGATCACCGGAAAACCTTATAACACATTAAAAATTTCAAGTGATTTAGAAATGATAGGAAAAGCCTAATCCCAGTCTTCCCGAATTAGCAGTTTCTTCAATCTCAACAGAAATGGACCCGAATGACACTTCATTAATATTTATCCAACTGTGAGTATATCCGACCTCAAATGCAAAGTGGTTATTGACGAAATAATAAAGGCCAACCCCGGCTCCAAAACCGCCGCCACTGATTTCCGCATCCCCTTCCTCACTTTCAAATGTAGCGGCTACGCCAAGAAATGAAGCCCGTCCATAGGGACGAAAACTACTGCTGCTATCTCCAAGCCGTCCTTCCACTCCCAAATCGAAATGGGCCAGTGTATAATCATCCCCATCATCAGGACTCATGTTGGATCCGTCAAGATTAGCAAAGATGGCAAAGTTTGTACTAAAATTATATCCCGCCTTCAAGGCTATGCCTCCGCCTGTGTGTTTGTCATCAAAAAAATCGGGGATATCAAAACTGGTTCCCATCAACGAAGCTCCAAGATAGAATCCTTTATCATCCACTTCTTCGTCTGACATGTCTTGGGAATAGGCAAAGTTTGCCGTCAATAAAAATAGAATAGAGAGTGTTAAGATAGACTTATTCATTTGTTTTCTATTAGGTTATGGAATTATTTATAGTAATTCGAAGTGCTATAAATTTCAAGTTTTTATAAGTACCAGGCAGTTAAGAGAGCATTTTTTTCATCGTTTTGTTCCGGTTATAGATTTAAAATCCCGGCGGTCATTTCTTCTTCGTTTAAAAAATCACTTTAAACCCATAAGAAATTGGAACATAACATCATTTTTTTACTCTAAGATTGTGAACTTGAACTAAATTATTTTTATGAAAAAGCTATTACTATTTGCGGCGATTACACTATGTTTCGTCTCAGTAACCGAAACCGCCAAAGCTCAGGATGGTTTCTTTTCAAACGCCCAAACTCTTCAGGAAGGCACGTTTGCCATAGGGTTACAACCGGTAGCCTTAACCGAGCAGGAAGACTTCATGATGATATTCCGAGGCGCATACGGACTGACCCACGGCATCACAGGACATTTTAAAGTGGGTGCTTTCCAGGATGATGTTTATATCGGCGGCCACCTTGAATTTAACCTGGTATCGGAACCCAATTCCGATCTTTCTGCGGCACTACTTGCCGGTGTTTACAGTCAGTATGACACAGGGCTGAAATTCGGATTAAATATCAGTAAAGATTTTCATCCCATCAGCTTATACGGCGGACTCAACTACCAACCGGTATTCATTTCTGAAGATGTGACTTCGAATGCATTTTTACTGCCGATTGGCATTGACTACCACATTGAAAATGCCCCGGTTGATTTAATGCTGGAAGGTGACATCCCCTTAAATGATGATGCGGAATATCTGGAAGCCGTAACATTTGGGGCACGTATTTATGTGAACTAACCACATTTATTACCCATCACACCAAACCCACAGAGTATTTTAGAGATGATACCTGTGGGTTTTTATTTTTGATGAAAATCAGCCGGAATTTCTCTCTATGCTGTTTTTCATCTTGTACTCAAACGTCTCACTTCCCTTCATCTTTTCGTCATTCAGGAAGTCGGGGTTGTCAAAAAGATCGTCAGCCGTTGTTTTTTTTATTCGTGTGATTTCCTTCTGAAGCTTGCTCAACATGCTCATCATCTTCTCTTTTTCTTCAGTGGAAGCATTCGCAATTTTTCTTGAAATCTCTTCTTTACGCCGTTCACAGTAATAAAGCCTCAATGGCTTCATGGCAGATTTTGCCGACAAAATCGGGTTTTTGTCTTTTTTGAATTCACTGCCCGTACGCTTGGCAAACTTCTCGCTGATGGTATGCCGGTCCACTAAAATATCTCCCAATAACGCAGGATACGGGCTCTCGCGATTCATGTAATGATCCACGCTGATGTCTTCTCCATCCACATGCCGTTTCATGATGTCACTGAAAAAAGTTCGCACCTGTTCATCTTCAAAATGATCCTCCCCGATGTTGTGCCCGATAAATCGCCGCATATTTTCTCCGAATTGAAGCAACAGTCGAATAATTTCCAATTCATAATGGGGACGTTTTCGAGTTCGAACTTCTTTTTGATCCGCCGGGTGACTTGGTTGTTCATCCTGCATCGGAACCGATGATTCTGCATTTCGTTGTCGCGAGAAATCTTCTCTTCTCTTTTCAAATCGCTGCTGCTTTTGCCGTTCACTCAGAATCAGGTCAAGCTGTTGAAAAAGCTCGCGATCCGATCCCTTTCGGTACACCTGTGTTTTTTGATGGAGATGCTGAACGTACACCTGACGATCCAATTCTTCCGGAATTCGTGCGATGCTATCTAAAATTTGTTTGATGACAGATGATCGGTCCCCGGGACTTTCCATTCGTCCGGCATTTTCCGCTTTGTGAATGGTAAAGGTGATAAAATCTTCAGCATGCTCTTTCTTGAAATCGTTGAACGATTCTTTCCCGTACTGCTTCACAAACGAATCGGGATCTTCACCTTCGGGCAGTTCCATCAGCTTCACTTCCATTCCCTGCTCCAACGCAATATTCATTCCGCGTTCCATCGCGGTTTGTCCGGCGTTATCCGCATCATAAATCATGACGATACGATTTCCATACCGCTGTAAAATCTTAATCTGTCCGGAGGTCAGCGATGTACCGCTCGATGCCACCACATTTTTGATTCCCTTTTGATGCATCGTAATGACGTCCGTGTAACCTTCCACCAGGATCACCTCTTCCTCTTTGCGAATGTCATTTCTCGCAAAATTAACACCGTAAACAACCTCACTTTTGTTGTAGACAATGGTTTGGGAGGAGTTGATATACTTCGCCGTCTTCTTATTCTCATTCAGAATTCGTCCGGCAAACGCAATCAGTTTTCCTGATGGATTGAAGATTGGAAACATCAGCCGGTCGCGAAACGAATCAAAGTAACCGTCGCCTCGGTTGCTAGGTTTGATCAGATCGGCTTCAAGCAGATACTCCTCTTCGATTCCCTCTTTTTGAGCTTCCTTCAAAAGAGCGGATCCGCTGGGTGCATATCCCAATCCGAAATTCTTCCAGATTTTCATGGGATATCCGCGGCCGTCGAGATAGGAACGGGCTTTCTCTGCTTCGGGAGATTCCAGCAACTGGCGATGATAAAACAGTCCGGCAAACTTCAATGCATGAAGCACTCCCTCCCGCTTTTTGGTTTCCTGGCTGTCTTCCTCGGAATGATCCTCCGGAATATCAATTCCGTACCGTTCGGCGAGTGTTCGGAGCGTTTCCGGAAATCCGATGCCTTCCATTTCCATCACAAAGTTGAAAACATCGCCGCTTTCGCCGCACCCAAAACATTTGTAGATACCGAGACGAGGCGTCACATGAAACGAAGGCGTATTCTCATCATGAAACGGACACAGCCCCACAAATCCGCCGCCCGATTTCTTAAGCTTCACATAATCGCCGACCACATCCACGATGTCCGCCGCCGCACGAATTTCCTCTTTTTTATCGTCTGATATCATAGTGAAATGATAGGGAAATTTGGGGGCTAGATAAAACGAATATTGAATATCGAACAAGGATTTACGAATGACGAAATAAGAGTTCCCCTTGGAAGGGGGAATTGAGGGGAATGGCCCGCGAGGAGTGATTGAAGAATGCAGATTGCAGGTTTCAGAATACAGAAGTGTGTTTATGGCAAGCAACTACTTCGGCCTTGATGGATGGAGGAGTCGCATGAGAAGCATAACAGCACGTGAGAAATCGCAACACCGGCTCACGAAGTGAGACATTCGTGTTGTGTACACGTGCCGGTGCTCCGATTGCCCGGAAGCCATCACAGCCGTGAGTTTTTCGTTCTTTTGGCGGCCCAAAAGGACAAGAGAAATATGAAGGTTATTATTTATATCACTGTTTTACCTTGTCAATATTCATCTGAGTTTTACCCAAGTTAGGGATCGTACCTTTTTTATCTGAAAAAAGGTACCCAAAAAGCACATCGGGAATAGAGATAACCACGTTCTATGTTTTCAATGGGATTACGAGATTTCAGTTCTTGCGTACCTCTCGGATTATCCTTCCCGCTATTCCCGCGGAAGCCTGAATCACGATTTCAAGCTTCAAACCATTCGGCCTTGAAGAAAAAACGGAAACAAGGGGAATTGGCGAAGCATAGAGGGCAGCCTTCGTTACCGGTGATAAACCAAAATCTAACTCTAAGCGCTATGGACCATTCGCCGCGTCCCGAACCGTCGGGGAAGGTTGCCATGCTGAGCTAACACCCACCGTTTTTTCTTCACAGCCGTGAGTTTTTGCTTACTTTTGACGATTCAAAAGTAAGAGGGCAAAACATCTGTAATTAGAATCAGCGTATAATCTTGTTAAATGGCTTACTCAACAACCTATTACTTTGGCAATGATTCCCAATGATGGTATATTCAGACCGAATCAATAAAACCCGAAAAAACAAACGAATTAACCTGTTTCATGAGTGTATTAGTTGGTAATGAAACCCGCCTGATTGTACAAGGCTTTACCGGTAGCGAGGGAACGTTCCATGCCGGCCAGATGATCGAATACGGAACGAATGTAGTTGGCGGTGTAACGCCCGGAAAAGGCGGACAAACCCATCTCGAGAAACCCGTTTTTAACACGGTTTCCGATGCTGTTAAAGAAGAGGAAGCGAATACATCGGTTATTTTTGTACCGCCTCCGTTTGCGGCCGATGCCATTATTGAAGCCGCTGTGTCCGGCATCAAAGTGATTATCTGTATTACCGAGGGAATTCCCGTTCAGGATATGGTGAAAGCGAAGCAGATTTGCAAGAATCACGGAGCTACATTGGTTGGCCCGAACTGCCCCGGCGTGATTACTCCCGGCGAGGCAAAAGTCGGCATTATGCCCGGCATGATTTTTACGCCCGGAAGTGTTGGACTAATCTCCCGTTCCGGAACGCTGACCTACGAAGCGGTTGACCAGCTGACCAAAGCCGGACTCGGACAAAGTACCGCGATCGGAATTGGCGGTGACCCCGTGATTGGAACCACCCACACCGATGCCGTAAAACTGTTCCAGGACGATCCCGACACCGAAGCGATTGTGCTGATTGGTGAAATTGGCGGATCTGCCGAGGAAGAAGCCGCGGCTTACATTAAAGAAAATGTGGACAAACCGGTTGTAGCATTTATTGCCGGAAGCACCGCCCCTCCCGGCCGACGAATGGGCCACGCAGGCGCCATCATCTCCGGCGGAAAAGGTACTGCCGCAGATAAGAAACAAGCCTTAAAAGATGCCGGCGTAACCGTAGCCGAAAGCCCCGCCGAAATTGGCATTACACTAAAAGAGTTATTGGGATAGATTCCTGACTCAACTGAAATTCAAAAAGCCATCCGGGTTTGTTCCTGGATGGCTTTTTTTGTTTGTTGAAAATTTAATCAATCATATTATGCAACATTCATGCATGCATAAATTTGCATAACATTGAAAAAACTTCCTCTTACTTGGTTTTTTTGAGGGTTTAAAATATTATGCGTCATATTCGAACGGATTGTGAAATCCGCTTAATTATATGTTATACCCAAGGAGAAATTTCATGTAGGTTGAAACAGCCCGAACAATTTTTTCTCATCTTTAGCATTCATTTATTAGATTACACATAAACATTTTTACTATGAGTGAATCAACGGTTTCAAAAAAAATTAAAAAGCTACCTCCTGAGGCAAAACAGCAAGCCCAGGATTTTGTGGATTTTCTTTATGAGCGATATGTAAAGGATGAGACAAAAAAATCAACAAAGAAAAGCATTTTAGAGAGTTCGTTTTTTGGTATGTGGAAAGATCGGGAAGATATGCAGGATAGCACTGCATGGGTCAGGAAGGTTCGCAAATCACAGTGGTCTAATCCATAAACATGGCTGCCGGATTGTTGCTTATCGACACTGACGTTCTTATTGATTACAGTCGTGGAGTTGAAAAAACGAAAGGATTCCTGAAAAATCTTGAGGCTGATCACATACTAGCAATTAGTGTAGTTACTCAGCTTGAACTGATGGTGGGCTGTGAGAATAAGACCGATTTGAAATCCCTTCAAAAATTCTTGACCAATTTTGAGATTATTCAATTAAGTAAATCAACTTCGGAGATTGCTGTTGATCTTTTTAAAAAATATCGTTTGAGTCATGGTGTACTGATTCCGGATATGTTGATTGCATCTACAGCCTTGACCCTCGAAATCCCTTTACTATCCAAAAACCGGAAAGATTTTCGGTTTATTAAGAAGCTGGAATTAATTGAATACACAGTTTAATCGCTGTATTTGGTATAACAAGGGCATCATGCAGTCGAGTTAGCTGTTGGTTGCTTAACTTTTGTGTTGGTCGCCTCGCTGCATATGCCCAAGGCCGTTATGGCCCTTAATAAATATTTAATCCATCTCTTGTGAAAACACTAGCATTAGTAATAGGTAATAATGACTATGAAGCATCTGCAAAACTTACAAATGCAGTAAATGATGCAAACGCAATTGCTGAAATATTTACCAAGCTTCAATATGACGTGATTTTAAAAACTAACTGTAAATCTGAACAGTATTCTGAAATTTTGGAAGAGTTTGAAAATAAAATTATTGATTACGATGCATCAATATTTTATTTCGCTGGACATGGTTTAGAAATTGATGGGGAAAACTATTTAGCTGCAATTGATTCTCAATTATTAAGCACTAACAGTAAACATTACTTTTCTAGAACTTGTATCAGATTAAATGAAATTCTCGACATCCTTAAAAAGCATACCGATAAAGTAAATATAGTTATAATGGATGCTTGTAGAAAAAGCTTTGATAGAAGTGGAAACATCGGATTTTCTCCTATTCAAGCACCTAGAGGAACTCTTCTTGCTTTTTCAACCTCTCCAAATGAAGGCGCAAGTGATATTGGTTTTGAAGGAAACAGCATATATACAGGATCTCTATTGAGATATTTAGGACGAGAAGGCATTTTCGTTGAAGAGTTATTTAAAAAAGTCAGGAAAACAGTTTTTAATCTAAGCGGAGGTAGACAAACCTCTTGGGAGCATACTTCACTTATTGGTGACTTTTATTTTAACACTGGGCAATTGGTGTATTCTCAAACTATTCCTTATGACGAGAAGGTTGTTAAAGACTCACTATACGAACCAGCAGGAAAGTTTGGTGAATTAATCATGAAGGTTAAATCATATGATTGGGATATTCAAAACCCAGCAATACAACAATTATTAAATATCTCATGTGACAGCTTAAATAAAAATGAAAAATTTCTTTTGGGCAGAAACCTATTACAAGCAAGTGGGGCTGCGTTTAAAGCTGTAGAATTTATGGAAAACATTAACCTCAATATTGGTAAGTACAATGAGAACCATGAAAACCACGTATTGAATGGAATTTTATTTGAGATTTATTTTGATTCAAAAGGCCTGTTCAGATTTGATAGAACTAAAAAACATTGTTTAGAAAATGTACTTCAACTAAGAAAAATAACCGAGTACAGAAAGTCATTTGAATTTATCCAAAACCTGCTTTCTGAACAGAATTATGAACTAATCTACATACCATCTGAAAATGATGAATATTGTGATGTAGATGTAAGTGCCTCAAAGACAACCAGAAAATCACGTGTTTCAGGAGACACTGAGGTTCAAGTTATTGAAGAAATAACATACAACTCAATCGATATAACAGACAAAATTGAAAAATATGGAGTTTATCGAAGTGATAAGGAAAAATTAACCAAGACTATTGCTGATTTTTTAACAGCTCCTGAAAGTTTAGTCCAAATTCATTCAAATTTAGAATTAACAAATTGTGAAACTAAAGAAGAAGAAGTTTCTTTTTGAAAAGATATTTGTCAGCTACAATATCTTATGATCCTACTTAAAAACATTAGTAGAATTTATGTCATATAAAGCAATAGCGGTGCAAATTGGAGACATTCTCAAATGGGATGTTCCAATAAACACAATCAATAGAAATGCTACAGCAACTTTCAATTTCGAATGCCAAAATTTTACCAACGATGCTATAACTTCAGAAAGAGCTCAAACGATATATAACTGGATCCTCTCTCTCGCCACAAGGCAAATGAATAATGATGAAAGAGATGAGCTATTAGCCCAGTTTTGTAGCAATATCACTCCAGAAGAGCATAAAGATGAAATTAACCAGATTCTGCTTGATAATGGGATTGCTCCAAACGTAGTTAATAGAGAGCTATATGAAGCATTTGTATCTAGAAATTTCCACCCATCTATATATCAGCATTCAAGAGATTTATTTATTCAAGGGAATTTTTTCCACGCAGTTTTTGAAGCTGCGAAGGCATACAATTACGATGTGAAGAATAAATCACAAAGTGAAGATGATGGACAAACATTAATGATGAATGTTTGGGGATGTGATGGGGTCCTTAAAATAACTCCCTGCGAAACTGAAACTGATCGAAATGTTCAAGATGGTGTTAAATTTCTTTCATCTGGTTTAATGAGAGCTATTCGTAATCCTACAGCACATGAGCCAGCTATTCTTTGGCCGATTTCTCAACAAGATTGTTTGGACATACTAAGCTTTATCTCATTTCTATTAAGAAATCTTGACAATGCTCAGTATTACCACGGGCCATAACAAGCGTTACAAGCGGACTCGAATGCGATACGGGTCCTTAATTCTAAATCCCAGGCTCGCCGCTTAAACGCCGGGTCGTTATGTGTATTTTTTTAGACCTTGTTCAAGTTTTTCCAATTGCGCCCTTGTCCTTACAGCTGGATGAGGTAAATATTTTGCGTTAATACCTTGACGAAGGCATTCATCGTGAGACCTCCTTCCAAGGGCAATTACTACATCATAATTATTCGCAAAAGCCAAGTCTCTTTCTTTAATTTCACCATCAAATTGAAAAGCATTCTCAATTGTACAATCAAGAGAAATTTTATCAATAATATTCCTAAGCCTTCTTCCAGAAACAGTACTTTTCGGGAAGGGTTTACCAAGTCCTTTATCGTGTTCTCCGAGAATCAAAATACACATAACAATCAATTCAAGCGGACGGCAAAGCCGTCCTGGTTATCGTTTCTATTTAATAAACGCCGCCGCTTAATTGCTGCAACGTTATAGGGCTTAACCAGCAAAGACTGAAATATGAATAAAGGGTACAAGATTGATAGTGAATTATCTGAATCACAAATAGAAGCAGATGTTGCATCATACTTAGGTTATATAACTCCTTTTTGGTCTAACAGATTTCAACTAATCGCTATTGATGAACAGTTGTCTGGTGCTGATAAACTTTTCAATAGATTTGTACCACTTTATCTCCAATTCAAAGTATCTGAAGGTTTGAAACCTTTAAAATTTAACTTTCATCTAACAAGCCCAAACAGACCACTACAAAAAATAAGAAAGTTCAGACGAGATAATTCTCTTAGTGATAATCCAATCTTGTACTTCAAACTTAGAGACTTAGCAAAAAATGCAAAAGACTTTCAACATAACATATTGAAGTCAATGCATGATCCACCAAAACAGTATGGACTTTATGTTGCTCCTTTATCACTAACCAGTGAGGATTATAATGAGTCATTAAATTCGTCACTTTTAAGAAGATTATTTCTCATTGACCCTTTCTTCCACAAAGAATTAAGGTATTACCATAATTCTTTTCGACAAGAATTTAAAATACTACCATTCTTAAGGGGACATATATCTATATCACCCCATGAAAAAGTACAATCTTCCAATCATTACTATGCATATTCAAAACTGGGAAGTGATGTTAGTTGGCACAGTGGATCAATAATGGATGGAGATTTCAGGTTGTCATATAAAATTTCTCAAATTTATGAGCAATTTTATGACAATTTAGAAATGGGTTATAGTTCAAATGAATATCAAAATTTTATTAACGAATTTATGGGATCGAATGACTACAACGTGTCATCTTTTTCTAGTTACTTAAAGGAAAACTTCAACATTAGATTGTTATTTCTTGGACACACATATGAGTGAAAAAGAGTTGCTTAATCAATTTGAAACCTGTGATAGGATTTTAAAATTTACACTTGAATATCCAGAAAAGTGGCATAATCCGATTGAAATTAGAGATAAGTTTTTGAGTTCAGTAGCAATCGAAAAAGTAAAATACTTATTCGATTATATGGCATATAACCAACAACCTGAACCAGCGACATTTCAAAGAAATATCCATCTTGATTGTTGGGAAATTAAAAAAAATGAATTCACAGAAGAATTTTTGGAATCAGGAGGCTTTACAAAGGAATACCAACTGCAATTAAAAGAACTTGAGGAAGAAGCACAGATAAAAGAATTAGAAAAACAGAAATTAAAACTAGAAACTGAAAATCTAGAGTATCAAAAAACCATACGTGAACAAGAACAAAGAATTAGAAATTTAACAGAGCAAAACTCTTTTATATATATCCCTTATAAAAAACTATTGGTGGCTAATAGCCTTTTCAGTTGGTCTCGGTTATGCTTTGGGTAAAATTATAAATTCATTTTAAAAGAAACGCCCTATAACAATGCGTTTTAAATCGGACGCGGACGGGTACGATGGAACTTGATTGCCAGAAATTAATTTCGCTACTTCAAAGAAATCATAATCCCCGCGTCGTTTAAACGCTGGGTCGTTAGGCAACTTTGATGCATCATTAAATTCAGATACAACAATGAAAATAATAAAAGAGTTACGTAACGATATAGTCGATTCAGAGACTAAACTTTCAAGTGCTCTTCGTAAAGCAAAGGTATTAGCATCTATTTTGCAGGATAAGGAGTTTAAGGAATGGGTAGATAATGAATTGAATGGGTATGACGAAGATGCAGAGTTACCCTCCTATAGAATAATTAAAAGCCAAAATTTTGGGACTTTTTCTGGTCCATTTGGTAGTGGTGCTAAAAATGTGGGAGTACCAATTTGGAAAATGCCAGAAAACTTTCAGAAAATGTGGAATGAATCCAGATTTATAAATGGGATAAGAGAATTAGAGTCTTTAGTTGAGGGTAGTGATCAAACAACTTTAGTAAGACGTTGGCCCGCTGAAGCTGTAGTTCTCTGGAATATGGAATATGAAGATGCATCAGATTATGCTTTGGTAGGCGCCCAATCAGAATTATCAAAATCTTCTGTCGAAGCAATAATTGATACTACAAGAAATAAGTTGTTAGACTTTATACTTGAATTGAGTGAAGTCGACCCTAATATAATGTCCTCTGAAGAGGCAATTTCTGATCTACCTAAAGAACAAGTTAAAAATATATTCAACTATACAATCTATGGCAGTAATAACATAGTTGCTGGGGGGCAAAAGGTTAATCAAACTGTACATCAAAACATCAAAGAGAACGATTTAAAGTCGTTGGCTAATTTTTTAAAAGGAATTGGTATTACTGATAGTGATATAGAGACACTGAAAGTCGCCATAGATGAAGATGGAAATGTAAAAAAAGATTTTGGCGAAAAAGTAAAATCCTGGATCGGGAACATGATGGTTAAGGCATCAAAAGGAACTTGGAAAGTAGCCCTTGAAACAGCTCCAAAATTATTGACGGGTGCACTATCAAATTATTATGGTATAGAGTAGCATAAACATAACCGTTTGAAAACTTAGTATTAGATTGAAAACTATAACCTTTTTTTGGATCGTAGGCACCTCTGTTGCACTAATATTGATAGCTGTAATAGGTGTATATTTAAATTCTGGATTTATTAATGGAACATTTACTATTGAGCCCTCAATAAGTAGTTATTTTGGAACTTTTTTAAACAGTTTATTGAGTGTCTTTTTATCAACGCTTACTGTTGTTTTAATTTGGCTAACCTATAAATCACAAAAACGCGAATTAGAAGAAACAAAAAAAGTACTTGGTAAGCAGCAATTTGAGTCTATCCTTTTCAAATTGATAGATAATCACAGAAAACTAAAAGATAGTATCGTTATTTATGATGCAAGTTTGATGTGTAATAATGACTCTACAAAAAATGAAAGACATGAAGGGGTTAGAGCATTTGAAGTAATTAGATATGATTTCTTAAAATATTACAAATATAGAGTTGGAGTTAATCCAGATCAGAGTTTACGAACTAAACCTGAAGAAACATTCTATCAAAGAATTGCAGAGGATTATACAATAACTAAAGAAGACTATTCGAAAGAAAGCTCAGTCCATATTTATAACGAATATTTTTCGAAAGTTGGGAAAATTTATGGCCACTATTTTCGAAATGCATATCATATTTTGAAGTATATAAGTGAACATGCAGATGGTAATGACCGATTTGTTTACTCAGATTTCTTCCAATCTGAATTATCGGAGCACGAATTATTTATGCACTTTTACAATGGTCTCGCATTTAACAAAATGCATGGTTTTTTAGACGAATTGAATTTCTTAGAAAATCTAGCTGAATCAACACTAATTGAATCTAGTGTTCACAAAAGTTTTTATAAAACTAAATTCAAGTAAAAAGTTGCCTAACAATCGCATTAACGGCGGACGCAGACGTGGCTTTGATTAAATTTCTTGCCAATAATTGTTCAAATGAGTAGCCTTTTAATAAATCATAATCCCTGCGCCGGTTATGCGGTAGGCCGTTAGCTGTCTTTACAAATTTGAACTCGGCGAATGAATAAAAGAGAATTTATGAATAATGTAATTGAAATTTATGTAGACGCAAGAAACGTGCGGTTTGCTGAACTTGAAATTTCTCAATCAAAAGTTCGAAGAGGAAGAAGCCATACTGTATCGAGTACAGTTGAAGATTTATTGGCTTGTTATTTAGTTGATGCCTTTCCAATGATTGACAAAATTATGCTGGATCAAGCGATAACTTTTCAAATAGGATCAAAGAAAAAGACCATCCACCCTGACCTTTCAATAGTTGTTAACAATGAAATAAAGTGTTTTATAGATTTAAAAATGGATTTGGGTAGAAAAAGAGAAGCTATTTTGTCAATCCACGAAAAGGCGAAATCACATCTTAGAGCTGTATGCGGTAAATCAGTAACTTATAAAGATGGAATAACAAAAGAAGAATTTGTAATAAAAGTATCAGAGAAAGCATCTTATCCAATAGCAGTAATCAGTCGAAAAAACATAAATATCAATGCATTATGTTCTCAGCTCGATGAACTTTGTGGGCAAAATGGTTATAAAAATTCTAAATATTACTTTTTCACTGATGGAGTACATCCAAATATTCAGAGTTCACAAAAAGCTTACCGTGAAATTACACTATTACCTGATTTCGATGAATTTATAAATGACATTGCCCTTCTTATAAATTCCAATTAAAAATGAAACTGTTATTAATCATATTAACTATGCTCTTTGTGAGTATTACTAAGTTAAATGCCCAAATTTTAGAAGAAGATATCGAGTTACAGACAAATGGTATCTCTGTCGAGTATGAAAATAAATTTCAAGAAAACATTGATATTTTCTTGGCAGTTTTATCAGACTTCGGGGTTACTGATGCTATCAAGCCAATAATTATCGAAATCAGCTATGAGGATAGACAAGGGTATATTGCCATAAGAGCCAAATATAAGCACGAAGACATTTTTGCAAGAGGAACTGAATATTATAATCATAATTTGTCATCAAAATACTTTGGTGATGGAATAAGTGTTGGTTTAATTGATCATATTTTCACCGCCTTAACAAGATATAAGCGAACAGTAGCTACAGACGGATTGGATTTTAATCAAGACATATCTGACTTAACAAACATTATTCGTCTAACTAATAATGAGGGAAATTGGGTGAATTTTTACTCATACAATTACGCTCAATCTGGTTACTATAGATTCAACTATTACAACCATGTGCTCTTAAATCACAATAACGAACGTTATACTATTGAGACTGTTAATTTTAGAGCATTATCTGAGTTTAAATATTTTGTGATAGGAGCTGCTTCTGGTTTAGATGGTAAAAAGTCAGGAAACTATTACTTACGCAGATTCTTTCAGCTCGATGATGAATAGACAGCTAACAAAGTGTTTCCTGCTGGCGGGTTTGCGTTGATTGCTGAAATTCAATATCACAGCCCCGCAACAGAAACACCAAACCGTTAGCGGTCAATAATGGCCAGAAAACAAGACTGCGTTACTTCATGAGAAAATTATCAATACCATTTTTACTTGCTAGTTTACTGCTTCTTACGGACTGTTCTACTGAGAACACGCCGATCTATACGTTGTCTACAAATGTTAATCCCTCTGAGGCAGGCTCAGTAAATCCATCTTCTGGTGAATTTGATGAAGGCACCGAGGTTGAATTAACTGTAACACCAAACGAACATTGGGTTTTTAATGGATGGCAGGGGGACCATTCCGGAAATCGAAATCCAGCTTCTATCGTGATGGATTCCGATAAGAGTATCACTGCACAGTTTATAAAAAGAGAATACCCGTTAACTATTAATGTAGAAGGGGAAGGAAGTGTACAGGAAGAAGTTATTCAACAAAAAACGACGGATTATCCTCATGGTACAATAGTTCAACTCACTGCAAATCCAGCGGAAGGCTGGGAGTTTATCGAATGGAGTGGGAATATAGAGGGCAACGAAAATCCAAAAACGATTACTATCAATGAAGATATATCTGTTACTGCTGTATTCGAGATTCAATCATTCTCAATAACGGTACAGGTTGAAGGAGAAGGAAGTGTAATACTTAATCCTGATAAAGAAGAATATGAGCAGGGAGAAGAAATTGAAGTAACTGCGGAGGCTGAAGAAGGTTGGATTTTTTCTCATTGGGAAGGAGACACAACCGGGAATAAAAACCCGATAAATATTACTGTTGACGACAACAAAAATATAACGGCTATTTTTGAGGAAGCCCCAAATACTATGGCCATTAGCTTACCACAACAGGGGAATGTGACAATATTACAGGCAAACAATGCCCCAAGTGGAGTAGTTTTTGTTTCGACTGAAGAGGTGGCATTTGACGATGGAAATGACGGTATTTGGCGTTCAAGCGATGATGGGCAATCTTGGGATAAAACTGCTGAAATCAATGTGAATTTTATTACTATCGCGGCTAATGAGCCTGATTTGGTTTTCGCTGGCCACGATGATGGGTATTTAATATCTCAGGATGGAGGACAAACATGGGATGTCGGTTCAATCGATAATACCTTATCAGGTGATCCGCTTTCCTTAAATAATGCAGCAATAATAACAGCAACCGATGGTATTTATGTTGTTACAAGTGATGCACTTGGGTTTGGATTGTATAAGTCAACAAATTTAGGGCAATCTTGGCAACATATTCTATCATCTGATGATGTGAGTGATACATTCGATGCACTGCTTCAACACGTAGAGATATCTCCTGAAAATTCAAATGTAATCTATACATCAACATCATTTGATCATAACATTTGGAAATCAACAAATGGAGGCAGTACTTTCTCATCAATCAAGAGTGGAATAACGATCAGTCCCTTTGTTTTTGCTGACGGAATAGTGGTAAATCCAGATAATTCTCAGGAGTTGCTTATTCAGGGGCATAATAGCAGTGATGGAGGCTCAACCTGGAACCAGCAAGATGTATCTCCTTTAAGTAATATTTGGATTGATAATATTCTGATTAAAGTAGAGAATAATAGAATATTTGGGTCTCATGACTTGGGCGATTCATGGACTGAAATAGTTCAGTTGGTGGGCGATAATTTGCCCAGTATCAATAATCCAGTCTTATTTTTATCAGAAGATGGGTTGTTTATAAAATCAAACAATGATGTCTACAAAACTGATTTATCCGTAATTAAGTCAAACCTGTAATTAAAAAAGATGATGACTTGACCTCTAACAAAGCAATTCCTGCTGACCGGCTCGCGTTGATTGCTCGATTTTTGAGTTGATTGCCCCGCAGCAGAATTGCCATACCGTTATATGATTACAATGGTAAATTTTTCCTAAACAGTTCAGGTGATATTAATTGACTAAACAAAAATCAGCTGATATCGATCCTTCTGAAAAGTATGTTTTTTTAGATACGGAAGTGTTTATACAGCAAAATTTTCAGTATGAACGTGGGTTGTTAGCGGCTTTTTCTCAGCACGTCCAGTCTAATAGGGTTCAATTGATTATCACCGAAGTAACTGTCGATGAAATCATTGATAATATATCAAATTTTGTCGATGATGGATTCTCTGCTTTGCAAAGTTTACGAACTAAAGGTAGGATTCTTAGGAACTCTAAATCTCCCAACATAGCTCATTTCTTTAAAGATCATAAAAGAAATAAAATATTGAATGATCTTAAAAAACAGTTTAGGACTTTTTTAAGTAGTACAAATGCAGTAATTATTCCAGTTGATACGATTAAGCCTTCAGTCGTATTCAAAAGATATTTTTCGTCACTACCTCCATTTCATAACCCAAAGAAAAAGGCCGAATTTCCTGATGCATTTTCTCTTGAAATATTATATAAATATTGTGAAGAAAATAATATAAAACTCAATGTTGTATCAAATGATCCTGATTGGAAAGAAGCCTGTAAGGTTTATAATTTTGATCATTTTGAGATGATAGATGGTTTTTTGCAGTCACTACAGAAGGAAACAGATTTATTCCAAAGTGCACGAGAACTGCTTGAGTATATTTTACCCAAGAGTTATACGTATGGAAGTAAAATACAAGACGAGGGAAAAAATGATCAATTAAGAAATCTTGAGTCTAAGATTTATGAAGAGTTTCAAACGCTTGGTTTTTTTGTGGCAGATCGTGATGCAATTGTCACAAATATTGAAGTTGAAAACATTAATTACTACGAGCATAATGTTGTAAATGTAACTCCTGATACGATTGATTTTTCTTTAGAATTAGGAATAAACTATACGGCGTATTTAGAGTATTTATCGAATAGAGGTATTCCAGGCCATATTTCAGAAATGTATGCTCGGAGGAGTCCATTTTCAGATTTAGGACATCCACAATCAGTTTATGAATGGGCTAGAATCCGTATTGTTGCTACAATTAATTGGGACCCTATTAAGAAAACTGCAGGTGAGTTGTTGAATTTCAATATTGTTAATCCAACTGATTTCCATGTATATGTAGAAAATTATGAAAGCTAGTTTTGATTATTAGTCATATAACAAGCATTTCCTGCCGACCGGTTTCGTTTATACTTAAATTTTTAAATTGATAGACCGGCGGCAGAAATGCCACGCCGTTATACAGTTTTATCCAATTCATGATGTAAGCAAAACCGTAAATGTCGCAACCCCAACCCTCCCTCCTGCTATCTTCGTCCCTTCTTCAGACCAAAACCTGACCAACCCCGTACCAACTCCCTAATTTTACGGAGTAAACACGGAGTATATACGGAGTTGTTTCGGAGTTAATTTAAGGATGATCGTACACTTTCGGTATCCTTATAGCTTGAAATCACATTTTTACCAACTGAGAATTAAAGACTCGCCGGACATAACGATTGTTTCGGATTCAAGCCGGATATCTTAATTAAAGATCCAAAAAAGAGTTGACAATTTTGCCGGATAGATTGAAGTTGATAGAAGGAAATGAAGTCAGATGATCAAACAAAAGAGGACGCTCATAATACATTTTTTCAAGTCACTCCCTCACCACATGATTGGCTTCAAACATCAAAAATTATAAAGAGAAATTGCAGTTATGTCACAGCTTACAAAAGAGATGAAAGAGATGATCCGGTCTCAGCAATGCTTTCACGCTACTATTAGTAAAGACGGAATTCCCAATAATGCTCCCAAACGCTCCACCCGTGTTTTCAATGACGAAACACTCATTTTTACCGAAGGCACCGGCGGCAGAACCTATCAGAATATTTTGGATGGTTCGAAAGTGGTAACGGCCGTTGTAAACACAGAGATCATGGATGGATACCGGTTTATCGGAAACCCTGAAGTTCTGACTAACGGAGAGATTTATGAGAAAACCGCAGAGATGTCACTTAAGGCGGGAATGCCAAAGCCCAAGGCAGCTATTTTGCTCAACATCGAAGAGATTCACAGTCTGAAACCCGGGCCTATGGCCGGTAAAAAAATTGGCTAATTCAATCTTTTATCCAATCGTATGATTTAAAGAAGTAAGGAATAAAGAACCAATCATTTCGACTCGTTTTTAATGTACGGTCGCTGTTTTTTTAACGAACTATAACACCCGGTTATTTGGTTTAAAGATGGTATGAACGTATTTATACAGCAATCCAAATATGCTGCCGGCATAACTATCTTAAAAAATTAACCAACTTAACCTACGTGACCTCCAAAACGTCTTTTTCACTCTTCGCTCTCTCCCTCCTTTTATGTATCTCTTGTACAACAACTCCTGAAGAACAAGAAACCGTTTTTACGTTAGAAGGAAAACTTCACAACGCTGACCAGCAGACAATCCGTCTCTTCCAGGCTACCGGTTTAAACGCCAATGAATTTGATGTTGTGGATACACTCACCGTCAATGCAGACAGTACCTTTTCGACATCCTACAGTTTGGAACCTCATCTGTATGAGTTGCGAATCAACGATTCGCTGGATGTGCCGATTGTTGCGGATTTCGGCCAGAATATCGTAATCAATTTCTCATTGGACGGCGAGTATGAAGTGACCGGATCGCCGGATACCGATCTGTTTGAAGAGTATGAAGAATTCCGCAGAAGGATTTTGAGAGAAATTGTGTACCCGGTGCGTGATCCGCTGGAAGACCTGGTAGATGAAAATAACCCGGAAAATGCCGAACGAATCGAACAGCTTGGAACACAAGTGTTTCAGGCAGAGGAAACCTATCGCGATACGCTGCTCCATGCCGTGCAGGACATGGGAACCTCGATTGCCATCTATCCAACAATGGTCCGCTGGGACGGAGACAAGCACATGGATTATTATGAACAACTGGCTGCAGATTTCTCCGAAGAACACGAAGGACTTGTAGTGGCTGAATTTGTATCAGAGAAAGTCCGGATTCTGAAACAGGTTTCCATTGGCGGGGAGGCATCAGAAATCTTGGCTCCGAATCCCGACGGCGAAGAAATCTCACTTTATAATAACTTAGGTACCTATACTCTCATCGACTTTTTTGGGAGCTGGTGTGGTCCCTGCCGATCCGAAAGCGATCACTTGAACAGAATGTACGACCAATACAACGATGCCGGATTTGAAATCTTCGGCTTTGGCGTGGAGTTCAACAGGCAAAGCTGGCTCCGGGCACTTGACCAGGACAGCAGAACCTGGACCAATGTATCAAATGTGGATGGGTACGATGGAGAAATCGCAAAAGAGTATGCCATCACTTCCCTGCCAAAAAACTTCCTCGTGGATGAGGATGGAATCATCATCGCAAAAGATCTTCACGGCGGGGAACTCGAGGAAAAACTGGCCGAACTGTTCCGGGATAACTGAAGTAATAAACGTCATATTGAGCTCAGCGGAGTAGCCTGCCCGAATTGTTGTGGAAGTCGAAATATTTGTTTTCGACTTCATTTTTCGTCCCTCCTTATTGCGCTTAAACTGACGAATCCTAATTCAGTTATCCTATTAAACCGTGCTTTTCTTCTTCACAAAAAATGCCCTCACTTCCGAAGTAAATACTATCTTAGTAAGCCTACTGACCAAACCCGCTCACTTGTTGCCATCCTCACATTAAATAGCTAATCTCTTCACTGAACAGATTCATTTCTTCTGAACCTATAGTTTTTGACCCAATCAATACAGGTTAAACAAACTTCAAATCGTTCAAACAGACGGATAAGATGAATCGGATACAACCATTACGTGCATACTTTGGTCACCACAAATGTGCTTCAACATGGATAAGCTTAATCCTGCAATTGGTATGCGATGAATTACAGTTGACATACAAAAGTGCACATGCTCCGGAAGTGTTCGAATATGACCTTAACCGGTATTTAAATGAAAATCATATCGATTTTTTTTCGTACACAAATGCCAATATAAAGCATGTAAAAAAAATTGATAACTTTTTAGGGTTTCATGTAATTCGTGATCCAAGAGACATTATTGTTTCCGGCTATTATTCTCACCTATATTCACATCCCATAAGAGGTTGGCTTGCTCTTGTAGATCACAGAAATAAACTAAAGGAGCTTAGCAAGGAGGATGGATTACTTCTTGAAATGGAATTTGTCAGGGATAGATTTGAGGACCTTTACAATTGGGATTATACTCAAAAAAATGTACTGGAAATGAAGATGGAAGAGTTGATTCGTTCTCCGTATAACTCAATTTTAGAAGCGATGACTTTCCTGGAAATGGTGGATGATTCCCCTCGTATAAAACACAGCATTAAAAACCTCCTTATCACGGTATTGAATAGAATCAATGCTAAAACGGGAGGTTGGATTCCTTATCGCATAAAGAGAACAAAAATTCCAGCCGAACGATTGTTAGGTCACATATTCCAAAAACGATTTTCGAAATTATCCAAAGGTCGTGATAGAGGTCAAGAAGATACCAAAAGTCACTACCGTAAAGGTATTTCCGGCGACTGGGTCAATCATTTTAGCCAGGAACATATTCGGTTCTTTAAGGAGGAATACAACGACTTGTTGATTAAATTAGGATATGAGAAAACTTCCGCCTGGTAAACGAAATCATTCCTATATCTCTTTCTTCTTCGTAAAACCTTAGAGTATCCAAATGATTGTCTGTAATGGTTCTCGTTGTTATTCGTCTGTTCAACGAAAGGCTTCCCAACGGAACCATTAATTGCCATCAAATTTACAAACGTGATTCCTTCACATACTATTCCGGAATACATTCCCAGCCATTTCTTCAAAACCTCTTTCTTAAAAACTCTACTCCTTATCCTCCATCTTCTGCTCGTGCATGTTTATGTTTTTGCACAGGATTCAGCAAATCCATTGCCAAAAGATGTACTTACTCAATCCCAAATGCAGGAAGATTTTACGATCATGATCAACGCTGTAAAGGAAGTGCATGGAGGACTACATCGATTTACTGACAAAGAAGAGTTAGAGCAAAATTGGACATCCTATTACAACCAGATACAAGGTCCGGCATCAAAATTAGAGTTTATCACTCTGTTATCTGAAGCACTTACAGAAGTGAGAGACGGCCACATGAGACTGGAATATGATGAAGAAACCGATACAAAACGTGCAAATGCATCCCGATTTCCATTGGATGTCACGATAGAAAATGGCGAGAAGTTGATGGTTCTTTATAATGAAACGCCGGCAAATACAACCATAAAACCCGGCATGGAAATTCTGTCTATAAACGGTCACTCCGCCTCCTCTGTGATCCATACGATTATGAAAACGATCAGCGGTGACGGTTATATTGAAACGGGTAAACTCAGCCGGATCGGACGAGGCTTTGATTCTTATTATTGGCTGTTTGTTGAGCAGGCTGAAACGTTTGAGATTACCGCAAAAACTCAAAATGGGGAAACAGTTACCGCAACTCTTGATGGAGTGAAAGGATCCGACCGAAGTGATAACAAGAACCAAAATCCGGTGAATCGCGAAATTCTGCAGCATTCGCCCCTGCCCGGACGACAATCAGATATTGTAACCCTGAATTTTTCTCACAATAACGATATTGCTCATCTGCAGGTCCGATGGTTTTTGGGTGAAGATTTTATTTCCGAGATTGATTCTGCCATGGAAGAAATCCGATCAAAGAACGCGGAGATGGTTATTCTGGATTTGAGAGGAAATGGCGGCGGCGTTGAAGCCTACGGAGCTCACCTTATTTCCTGTTTTACGGACAAACCGTTCCGCTATTTCGACCGGATTGAGGTCATATCTATTGATCCGTCATTCACAACATGGAAGCCGGACACTTACGAAGATTTACGAAATGGAACCGAACCCAATAGTGATGGCGGATACCTGGTCACCAACAAATTGTATGATGAGCTAACGATACAAGAACCTGTTGACCAACCATTCACCGGACAGCTTTTTGTACTGATTGACGGAGGCACCTTTTCTACCGCAGCGGACGTGAGTGCGATTCTTCACAATATGAACAGAGGAACATTTATCGGGGAAGAAACCAGTGGCGCATACTCGGGCAATACCTCAGGACTCAATGCGCAAGTTGAATTACCTAATTCCGGAGTGCATCTAAAGGTTCACATGTACGGTTTCTGGAATGCTGTTGAAGTTCCTGAAAAAGGCAGAGGAACACTGGCCCATTATTCTGTAGAAAACAAGGTTATAGATTTGATAAAAGGTTCAGATGCTCAGAAAAACAAAGCTGTAGAACTCCACTTAGCCAAAGATTAATTCTATTCTTCACGCGATTCAGAAATCTGATTCAATCCATTCACTCTATCCCGGAGAAGTTTAAGCGGCAGATTTCCTTGTGAAAATCGCAACAATAGCTGACGTAACAACTCCCATAATCAGGGCGCCAATGGCACTTTGCATCATATAGTTATTTAATGAGAAATATGCTTCTGCCTCCTCCCTGTTCATATTTCCACTACTGACTGCATAATCAATCACGTTTGGGAAATAATCTGGTGTAATCAGTGTGTGAGTCAGATATTGAGCCGGCGGGCTAAGAATAACAACCACCAGCGTGATTATCAATCCGGAAACAAAGCCTTGTCTCCATGTCATGACTCCATTGTAATCCCGTTTTCGTTTGTCGAGAAGTGCCAAAACATAAATAACGAGGGCCGGGATGGCGAAAAGATTTGTCATGGTAGCATGTTGATCAATATTCTCGCCGTGCCATCCCATCAGTCGTTCAAAAATCATCCACAACAAAGCTACAATTGTGAAAATCAGTCCCCATTTGATCTCCGTGGTGTACTTTTTCATATACCTGTATTGAGTGAGAGTTGAAACGGAATGTAGTACAGGCAGAGAAATAATCCTACAGCTATCAGCTATCAGCTATCAGCTATCAGCTATCAGCTATCAGCTATCAGCTATCAGAAAATTTTAAAAGTGACAGTGTTTGTCAAACAAACTGTTTATTGCAGACTGAACACTGTTCAACCTAAATACTGTACCCGTCCGGAATGACCTCTCCTTTTTGGATGATGACGATTCCATCCACAACAGAGTGTTTTTCATATTCGCCATCTTCAAGATGCGGGCCGCCAACAATCTTGACGTCATTCCCGATTCGAACGTTTTTATCGAGAATAGCTCGGCTGATAAAGCAGCGCTGGCCGATTCCCATCATTGGTCGATCCGACTGACGGTCTATATCTTCCTGTGTGGCAAATGTATCGTTACCCATCACGATGGAGTTTTCAATCGTTGTTCCTTTCCCGATCCTGGCTCGAATTCCGATGACCGATTGTTCAATCCGGCTTGCTTCAATGATACAGCCTTCAGCAATCAGGACCCTTTCGAGGCTTGTGCCGGTTAATTTGGAAGCCGGCAAATATCTTGCTCTCGTATAAATAACCTGTTCGTTGTCATACAGATTGAAAGCTGGCACCGTGTTGGAAAGCTCAAGATTTGCATCAAAAAAGGAGCTGATGGTTCCGATATCTGTCCAATAACCGTTAAACAAGTAGCTCGAAACTTTACTTCCTTCCTCAATGGCTTTTGGAATGATCTCTTTTCCGAAATCGGTTGCATCTGGATTTTCATCAAAAAGACGCAGCATAATGTCTTTACTGAATACATAAATCCCCATGGATGCAAGATATTCCTTGCCCTTTGCTTTCATTTCCGGGGCAGTGTCAGATGCCCATTTAGCCAATTCCTCAGATGAGGGCTTTTCCACAAAGCTTTCGATCAATCCGTCTTCGTTGGTTTTCATGATACCAAAACCGGTGGCTTCTTCTGCCGTAACGGGCAACGTGGCAATGGTTACGTCTGCATTTTCTTTATCATGAACTTCCAGCAGCTTTCGATAATCCATCTGGTAAAGCTGATCACCGGAGAGTACGAGAACATGATCATAGTCGTAATTGGCTAAGTGATGAAGTGACTGGCGTACAGCATCCGCCGTCCCCTGAAACCAGTTGGTACTTTTGGGTGTCTGCTCAGCCGCAAGAATATCAACAAAACCGTGAGAAAAAAGATCAAAATTATACGTGTTTTTGATATGCCTGTTCAGCGAAGCAGAGTTAAACTGTGTGAGAACAAAAATTTTACGGATCCAGGAATTCAAACAGTTTGAAATCGGGATATCTACCAACCGGTATTTTCCTGCGATTGGAACCGCAGGTTTACTTCGGTGACGTGTCAACGGATCGAGACGTGTACCTCTTCCTCCTCCTAAAATAATAGCGATCGTTTTATCTTCCATGCTCATAACTTATCCCTTCATAGATTTATACATTGATATGTAATTTTGTGCGGCTTTTTTCCACGAAAAATCCAGATTCATTACATGCCTTCGTTTATTATCAAATAAGCGCTTTTTATTAAATATTTCCACCGCTCTTTCTACCGCTTCAAAGGCTTCCTGAAGATTAAATTCTCCGAAAACAAATCCGTATCCGTCTTCTTCCTGAACGTCTTTTACCGTATCTGCCAAACCTCCTGTTTTCCGAACTACGGGAATAGTACCGTACCTCATACTATAAAGCTGGTTCAGTCCACAAGGTTCCACCCGGGAAGGCATCAAAAGAAAATCACTTCCGGCATAAATTAAATGAGCAAGTCCCTCATTGTATTCTAACCGGGAGTCGAAATAACCGGTGTATTCATTTTGAAGATTCTCAAAAACGGAATGCAGCGAAGGT
Organism: Rhodohalobacter sp. 614A; assembly: GCF_021462415.1. Lineage (NCBI taxonomy): Bacteria > Pseudomonadati > Balneolota > Balneolia > Balneolales > Balneolaceae > Rhodohalobacter > Rhodohalobacter sp. 614A. The sequence continues at coordinate 671,981 of NZ_JAKEDS010000002.1, read as the reverse complement.
TCTCCGGTTCCCAAAACAATAAAGTTTGCATCAATTCCTTCACTGTGGCTTTTTTTGATGAGATCCGGAAGCAAATCGGCTCCTTTCTCCCGAACCAGTCTGCCGATAAAGGAAAAGAGCGGTTTTTCTGGAGTTAATGAAAAATGTTCACAAAGCTTCTCTTTATTTTTCTTCTTCCCCGACTTGTAGTTTTTAGCAGAGTAGTGGTCTTCCAAATAATTATCTGTGGCGGGATCCCAGATTTCTGAATCGATACCATTCAAAATCCCTAGTGTTTTTTCACTTTCAGCCCGAAGAAGATGTTCAAGTCCATGGCAGTATTCCTGAAGTTCATCCATATAGCCCTCGGAAACGGTTGTTACTTTCCAGGCTGTTTTAATTCCCGCTGCAAGTGAATTGAGTGTTTCATCCCAATCCAGAAGACCGATTTTGTAATGATCAAAATCCGGAAGCAATGCCGTACTATCCATGTCATATCGCCCCTGGTACTCGCCATTATGAATGGTCAGAACGGTGGGCACATGTTTCAGCTTTTCGTAACGATAACTCTGGGTCATCATGAAAGGAACCAGCGCTGTGTGATGATCGTGACAATGAACAATATCCGGAATATTTTCTTGTTGATTGATCCAATCAAGAGCGGCAATTTGAAAACTGAAAAAACGTTCTTTCTCGTCCCAATACGCATAGCCGGACCATGGATCAAGATAGACTCCGGGACGGTCAAATCGGCCGGGAATATCAATCAGGAATAATTCAAAACCCAAATCCGGTTGTATCAATTTACTAACCCTGTATGCGAAAGAAGCTTGTCCGAATGGAGCCCGTTCTTCGAGAAGCAATTCGGTCTCCGCTTTTTCCATCCAGCTGTTATAATAGTGAGGTAAAATAACCTTTGCCGTTTCCCCGGCCTGGTTTAAATATTTTGGCAATGCTCCAACAACATCCCCTAATCCCCCGGCTTTTGCAATGGGATAACACTCTGCAGAAATATGAACAATATGCATGTTTTCATTTTAAAAATTTCGGGCTCAACCAAACCCTGAACATCATTGGTAGAAGAAATAAAAAGATCGCGCCATCCGCAACGGCCTTAATCTTTTAGTAATATAAAACCCTTTTTATGTTTTATCATTCAATAATTATCCAATGATTTATTCATCGGTTTAATTCTGTTTTTCTATCTGCAATCCGGCTTTTATCTAAGGAAGATTCTTCCTATTGTTACACCTCATTTGTTGATTGCTTTCATAAGAATTCAACTATGTTTTTTCTAAACAAATGAACTGAAATGACTACGATTCAGGTACAAAATCTAAGTAAAGCTTTTGGTAAAACGTTAGCCGTTAACAATGTCTCCTTTGAAGCGAAGCAGGGACGTATTTTCGGACTTCTCGGCCCGAACGGTGCCGGCAAGACGACAACCATCCGGATGATTAACTACATCATTCCACCGGATGCCGGCGAAATAACCATCAAAGGAAATAAAGTGGGCCCGAATACTCAAAAACTGATTGGGTATATGCCTGAAGAGCGCGGACTCTACAAAAAAATGAAAGTCGGGGAACAGCTTCTCTACCTGGCCCAATTGAAAGGTTTGAGTGCCGGTGAGGCTAAAAAGCAGATTCGCTACTGGCTGGAACGCTTCGGCGCCATTGACTGGCATTCCAAGGTAGTTGGTGAACTATCCAAAGGAATGAGCCAGAAAATTCAGTTTATCTCTACGATTGTTCATGATCCCGAGATTTATATTTTTGATGAGCCATTCAGCGGCCTCGATCCCATCAATAGCGAATTATTGAAAGAGATTATTATTGAACTGCGCGAAAAAAATAAAACCATTCTATTCTCCACACACCGGATGGAACAGGTTGAACAGATGTGCGATGATATCTGCCTGTTTAATAACGGGAAGGTTGTATTGACCGGAAATCTGAGAGAAATCAAAAAAGAATTTGGCAAAAACACTGTTCTTCTTGAATTCCAGGGAGATGCTTCATTTTTAGATGAATTGGAGGATATTCGTATCAATAATCGTTCAACGAATTTTGCCGAGATTCGAATTCTGAATGGATTAAACCACCAGGATATTCTGAAAAAGGCGATGGAAAAAGCAGAGGTTCACAAATTCCAGTTGGTTGAACCTTCTCTTAACGAAATTTTTATATCTACCGTGGGTGAAGATAACATCAAAAATCAACAACAATTAGCATCATGAGTTGGCGACAGGTTTTCTTGGTATTGAAGCGGGAATACATGACCCGCATTAAAAGTAAGGGCTTTATTGCGGCTACCATTTTGGTGCCGGTGGGATTTGCAGCCATGTTTGGTATTGGCGTTTTTATCTCTATCTGGGACAGCGATATCACCTTTGAAATCGGTGTGATTGACAATACGCAAGTTCTTGTACAGTCGCTCGAAGACCTGAATGCCGACCGATACACTGATTTTAGTAACGTTTCGGAAGATTCTCTGCGATCATTGGTACAGCAAGAGCAGATTACCGGATATGTAATTTTGGATGAAGATAACATCACTACTGATAAAACCATTGAGTTGATCTACAGCGGAAGCGGCGGTATTCAACTCCTGAATTCCATTCGGTCGGACATGCGCGAAGTGATTCGTGAAGAACGCCTGCAACGGGCAGATGTATCCGAAGACATCAAAAATATTTTTGAAACAAGCATCGCACTCGATTCACGGAGATTAACCGCCGAGGGTGAAGAAACCGAAGACGATACAGCATTTTTCACGTTTGTGGGCATGGCCATGGGCTTTGTTATCTTCTTTGCCATTTTTGGTTACGGTGGCTATATCATGCGGGGTGTGATTGAAGAGAAAACCAACCGAATTGTTGAGGTCATCACTTCATCCGTAAAACCGATTGAATTGCTCTCAGGAAAAATGGCGGGTGTTGGCGCGCTTGCCATCACACAATTTGGAATCTGGATTATTGCCCTGTTTGGTTTGTCGTCCATTGCCGGCCCGATTGCAGCTTCCCTGATGACTGATCAATCAACACAAATGAGCGAAGCGATGGGTGCCGCCGAGCAGGCAGAGGTTCCGGCTTTCCTGGATATTCCAACCATTGAAACTTCATTAATCGTCTATTTTATTCTCTTTTTTATTTTGGGATACGTCCTGTACAGTTCTCTGTTTGCCGCAATTGGTTCTGCCGCAGATTCCGAGACCGATACCCAGCAGCTTATGATGCCGGTAACCATCCCGATTATGTTGGCTTATTTCATCATGTTTCATGCCTGGAGAAGTCCCGACAGTACATTGTCCATCATCAGTTCGCTGATACCATTCTTCTCTCCTATTGTGATGATTACGCGAATTGCCATAACTGAAGTCCCGTTCTGGCAAATTGGATTAGCGATGTTCCTGATGCTTCTCACATTTGTAGGAACGATGTGGCTGAGTGCCAGAATCTACAAAGTAGGGATTCTAAGCTACGGTAGTACAGCCGGTTTCAAGGACATTTTAAAATGGATTCGGCAGTGATTTTATTTTAATCAACAGAAGTACAGCTTGTTGATATGATATCTGTACTTCTGTGATTACTTTTCCCTAATTTGATTGATAGCTTTCCAGCAGTATCCTGACTCTCTCATCATACTCTTCCTGTAAAACCTGTTCTACCAAAGAATTTCTGGCTGATCCGTTCACGTACTGAAGTGCTGAAGCCGCCCTGTATCTGATTCCGGGATGAGTATCGGCAAAAAGTTCTGACAATCGCTCTTCCCAATTTCGGGATGACCGATCATATTCCAACACAATTTCCAGCGCTTCGTTTCTAACTTCATAAGGAAACTGTTCCGTGATAAATGTAGAAGCCATTTCAACGGCCGATTCTTCCTCACCTTTTTCTGCGAGTAACTGAAGGATCAAAGGCACATGTTCAAGAACCGGCTCACGGGACACAAGGTTTCCGGCGATGGTATTGAATCGCTCGGCATCAGTAACCTCAGCCATGGATCGGATCGCCGCTTGTTGAAGCTCAGCATTCTCGGATTGTAGAATCACAGTTTGAAGGCGACTGATGACACGCTCATTGTTTGGAAATTCAGCAAGTGCCTGTACCGCCGCGGTTCGAACCGCCGGATGCTGCTGGTTGGATGAGTAATCGAGAAACCGCTGATCCATTCCGGAAGCACCGGCTGTTAATTTAGAGAGCGCGCGAACAATTTCGGCATAAACTTCAGGGTTGGATTCCACGCGTAGAATATCGTCAAGAGCAAGTTGTAAATCTGGATTATCAGTAAAAGCGGCCAACCCTTTTGCCGCTTCCTGGCGCTCTTGGGGATCAGAACTATTTCTGAGCTGATAAATCCAAAACATAAATGGTTTTTCAACATTCAGTTCAATGTCATCACGCCCCTCAATACTTAGCAACATGTTTTCAATTCCGGAAGAAACACTGAGTACAGAACTCTCCGATTCGCCCGTAAATGTTACTTCATGCTGCCGAGGTCCCTGGAAAGTTATTTCCTCTACGGAAACGGTTACCAATTCATCCACACTTTGATTTACGGCTTCGAAATTAATTTGAATGGTGTTATCGGTCTCATTCCAGTCCATGCCGGCCGTGTAGACAATCGGTTGGCTTTCTTCGCTCTCCGGATCCTCAAACTCAAAACCTTCAAAGAAAGGCTGACCACTCCGGTTATATATAATTTCTGATAATTCATTCCATCCCAAAATGTTATGACCATCGTTGAAAATAGTATTGAGCGATGAATCCAGTGAGGCTTTAAATCGCGGCAGGTCGTTTGAGTTCATAAAATTTTCCCATTTGGAAAAACTATATGGAGAGAAAACATCATAGGGTTCGAAGCCGTCATTCGTTTCAGGTTCTAAATCAAACAACTGGTTTGAAAGCCGTGCATGAATGGCCTGAATGGCATCGGCATCATTCCATTGTTCTTCCCTGATATATGTTCCGATCCATTGGCTTAGAACTCCCCGCCTGATCTGATTTTCAATATCGCCCCGATCCCGGTACACAAAAAGGATTCCGGCAGCATACGTTTTGGTCTCCCAAAAATCATTATCCAGAATAACAATGTTCAAATCACGGAATGGATAAGGTGTGCGTAAACTGTTACGAACCGTTTGAAGGGCGTTGGTTGCTACCGTTGCTAAATTGGCGTCTGTATCAACTTCTGTCTCCGAATAAACATGAACCTGAATGGGTGATTGATTCCCATCCCGGCGAAGCCTGTTTACATTTTCAGACCCGCTTTCATAAAATTCACCAAGGGCCCATCCCAAAGCCGTTGCCGGAATTTCACTACTGGTTTGAAAAGTGCTTCGTTCCTCGTCAACACTTACCACACCGGATTCCATTCTCCTTCCGTTGGCAATCATCGTGTTTCCGGATGGATGGGTAAATACAAACTCTGTTGTAAACTGTGCCCTGGGATGATCAATAACCGGAAGCCAGTGCCGTGTTGACTTGGGCAATTGGGACGTCCATGTGATTCGGTTTACATCTCTGAGGACGCCATATTTCGGATTTGCTTCGTATTGGATTCGGATGTTCAAAACCGATTGCTGAGCAAAGACCTCATCAAGATAAATGGCAAGCTGATCATTCTGTGCACTAAACTGTTTTTCGGCGTCATTTACCCATACGCCAAGAATATTAAGTCTGCTCGCATCAAAAACCAGGGAATCGGGATCATCGACATTCACCGATGCCCTGTAGAGAACGTCTCCCTCAATGGCACCAAATTCATCAATATGAATATCAGCATTCAGATGCTGTAGAGTGATGTCCAGTTTCGGGTATTTTTGATAATCCCAATCCTGTGCATACAGCAGGTTGACAGAACAGAAAACAAAAAGTAGCGCGGTTGACAGTGTGATTTTTCTCATTTCAGGAAACTTCATCAAATAGTGGAATAATTTGTTTAACTAACGTTTTATTTGTTGAAATAGCATTGCCTGTTTCAATCGTTTCTTCTCCATGAACATCAGAAAAAGAACCTCCTGCTTCTTTGATAATCGGTAAAAGTGCGGCAGCATCCCAAATGCTTAAAATGGGATCGATCATAATATCGGCTCTGCCGGCAGCAACCATCAAGTGTCCATAGGCATCTCCCCAGGTTCGGTGAATGCGTGTAGATTCCAAGAGGGAATCCAGCGGTTTTTGAAATCCGTGTTCGCCATAAGTCGTAACATCCGTTGTCAAAAAGGTAGCCTTGCTCAGTTCATCGCACTTTCTCACATGGATTTCGGAACCATTTAGCGTACAACCCAAACCGGTTGCTGCGGATGCAATTTCATCCAATGCCGGTGCATAAATAATTCCGACTTCCGGTCTACCTTTGATCAAAATTCCAATGAGCGTTGTATAGAAAGGAATACCGTGAATGAAGGATTGAGTTCCATCAATGGGGTCCAAAACCCAAACAACATCGCTGTTTTCATTCTCCCTGCCAAACTCTTCACCGATAATTCCATGATCAGGGAAATGCTTATGAATCATTTCACGAATAATTTTTTCCGCATTTCGGTCAGCATTTGTAACAGGAGTGTCGTCTGATTTAAACTCCAGGTCAAATGATTTTTTAAAATAGTTGAGTGTTGATTTCCCACCAGCCTTCGCAAACTCTACTGCCGCGCTCTGTAGTTCTTGTAGTGATATATCCATACTTCGTTTGTTAATTTGCCTTTTCATTCGGGCAATTTTAATATATGCTTAATTTCAAAAATGATCAGGTGTAAGCATTACATTTTAAAATCATATTCTGACTTCTACAGTTCAAGTCATACAAAAACTATTCTATTATGAGAAAATCATACCATATTCCATTATCTCTTGTTCTTTTATTCATCTTTTCTGTTGACTTGAAAGCACAGGAAGGCCCGGAAAAAACAACTGCATACGGTGTTTCAAGGGAGACTCATCTTGGAGGAAGTCGAATTTATACTTTCAAAAACACTGACGTTGTTGGCAGCCCGCTTCTGAATGATGAATTTAAAAATGGGCGTTTTCTTTTTAAATCAAATAACCAAAGTGACATTGTACCCATCAATTACGACCTTGAGCAGAATCAAATTTTATATAAAAAAGACGGGCAGATTTTAATTCTTGAAAATGAAAATATAAAAGGGTTCTCTTTTGAATTACCTGATGATTTTGATTCATCTGAAAACATCCAGGAAGTGTACACCTTAGAACTTACGGACAAAGAGTTTGGCTTTGCTGAAACAATCCCTGTTCAGGTATTATACAACCAAAACGGGGCCATCAAATTATTTGCTCTTCATACAGTAAAATTTGTCAGAGGGAACAGGCAAGATCCATTCACAGGAAAAATAACCAACCGTTATAAAAACGATACTGAGTATTTTCTGGAGACACCGGATAATAAATTGCATAAACTGGGCCGATTAAGAGCAAAGGAGATTATAAAAACCATCGGTGGCGATTCTAAAAAAGAGTTGAATTCATTTATCAAACAAAATGATCTGGATGACAAGTCTCAAAAAGATTTGGTAAACCTTCTCGCGTATTATGACAAGAAAATCACGGTCAGTAATCAATAAATAAGATTTGTGTAGATTCAATGATTCACCTTCCCTGAAAAATAATCGCTCTATCCGTTAAATTTTCAGGATGAGATTGACTCAACAGATGTTTATTTTCTCTCCCTTTTGAACCACCATTCCATTGAAATTTTTAGAAGTGAAGTTTTAAACTACCATGACCGAATTACAAATCATCAAACATATTTCCTCTGCCCTGTCACTTTCCGAAAAACAGGTGCAAACTACAGCCAATTTATTAGATGAGGGAGCTACCATTCCATTTTTGGCCCGCTACCGAAAAGAAGCCACCGGTGGTTTGGATGAGGAGCAACTCCGGGCCGTTCGCGACTCGCTTGAATTCCACCGCACGCTCGAAGACCGTAAACAGACCATTCTGAAATCCATAAAAGAGCAGGACAAACTTACACCCGAACTTGAAGAAAAAATTAAAGCATGCAAGGATCTTCAAACACTTGAAGACCTCTACCTTCCCTACAAGAAAAAAAGAAAGACCCGTGGAGATATGGCCAAAGAGAAAGGTCTTGAACCGCTGGCACAGCTCATCTGGGATCAGGAAATTGAAGATGGAAATCCGCTGGATTATGCCCGGGAATACATCAGTGAAGAACATGAAATTCCCGATGCAGATACTGCTCTCAATACCTCGTTAGATATTGTAGCGGAATGGATTAACGAATCGGTTGATGTACGTGATATGCTCCGTGCAATTATGAGAAAACACGGTGTGATCACATCAAAGAAAAATCCTGCTGTAAATGAGCGAACAAATTTTGAAGATTATTATGAATTCAAAAACCGGGTTCAGTATATCAAACCCCACCAAACACTGGCGCTGAATCGGGGTGAACGGGAGAACGTGCTTTTTGTGGACCTGGAGTTAAACACCGACCGCACACTCGACAACCTGGATGATGTTGTGATTACCAATGATTTATCCATTTTTACGCCTTACCTGCAGGATGCTGTGGAAGATGCGTACAAACGCCTTCTGTTTCCATCACTGGAACGGGAACTCCGAAACGAACTGACCGAACAGGCCGATGAGCACGCCATTCTAACCTTTGCCACCAATCTCAAAAATTTGCTGATGCAGCCACCGCTTAAAGACCAGGTCGTGATGGGTGTGGATCCGGCTTACCGAACCGGCTGTAAAGTAGCGATTATCAATGAAACGGGTCAGTACCTGGAAGGTTCTACAATTTTCCCCACACCTCCTCAGAAAAAAATCGAAGAAAGTGCTCAGGTAGTGAACAGGTATATCGACAAGTACGGTGTAACTTTGATTGCCATCGGAAATGGAACCGGCAGCCGTGAAACTGAAAAATTCATTGTCGACGTGATTCGCGAGAGAAAGGAAAAGAATAAAGATGAAGTGCTGAACTACCTGATTATCAGCGAGGCGGGCGCGTCCGTTTATTCTGCTTCCAAAGTGGCTCGGGAAGAATTTCCAGAGCTGGATGCTGCCCAGCGGGGAAATATTTCAATCGCGAGACGTGTTCAGGATCCCCTTGCCGAGCTGGTAAAAATTGATCCGAAATCGATTGGAGTGGGACTTTATCAGCATGATATCAACCAAACCGCTTTATCAAAGAAGCTCGATGACGTTGTGGAAAGCTGTGTAAATGATGTGGGCGTGAATTTGAATACGGCGAGTTCCGAGCTTCTCACACACATTTCCGGATTGAGTAAAAGCGTGGCACAGAAAATTATTGAATACCGTGAAAACAAAGGCCGGTTCAAAAACCGTGAAGAGATTAAAACGATCTCAGGTGTTGGTGATTTTCGGTTCCAGCAAGCCGCCGGTTTCTTACGAATCCCCGAAGGAGAACATCCGCTGGACAATACTGCGATTCACCCGGAGAGTTATGAGGCCGCTGAAAAGCTCTGCAACTTGTTCGGAATTGATGTTGAAAATCTTACCAAAGAGCAAAAGAAAATTGAATCGTCCTTATCAAACATCAACAAAAAACAGGTAGCTGAACAGATCGGCGTTGGCGTTCCCACATTAGAACTCATCATCGAAAACCTCCAAAAACCAGGGCGTGATCCGCGTGAGTCTTTACCAAAACCATTATTAAGATCAGATATTCTCAAAATGGAAGACCTTTCCCCCGGCATGAAGCTGGAAGGGACGGTTCGAAATGTAGTAGATTTTGGCGCTTTTGTGGATATCGGCGTGAAACAGGACGGACTCCTTCACATCTCAAACATGGCGAAAGACAAGCGTGTGGATGATCCTCATGAAGAAGTTGCTGTCGGCGATATCATCAATGTAGAAATTACCAATATTGATATGGAACGCGGACGAATTGGACTGGCATTGGTATAAATAATCCATCATCGGATGAGTTCATAAACCGGAGTTTGATAAGCTGGCGTAAATACTCATCCGATGATTCTTCAGGTGATTGAATCTGAGACAGGATTTTTCTTAAAAGGAATTTTAGAAAATGATAAGTCTTCCAGATCAATCTTTTTGCTTGCATTATCAATATCGATTCCTACAATATTTCCGTCTGCATCATAATCAATAACAATACCTTCTGATACTTCTTCACTGTTTGCACTTGGATTTGAAGAAAGGTCAATATAGAGCGAATCGGTGTCAGGATAGTAATTAACTTTCATGGCTGGAACCTTCTGTCAGGGAATGCATTATGAATGGTTGTCTTATCTTCAAGTGTAATAACTCTTAAATATCTGTTTTCAAGTTCAGATCTCTCAAGGCAATAATTCAATGACTAAACTATATAAAATTCTTCCAAACTTCTCATAAGACATTTCCCCAAAGTCTTTTATTTTACAGGCTTAATCCCAAGTAAGCATTAAAAGACTCTATACCATTGTCCACAAATAAACCTGACATTAATCACCTGATTTCATCACTTTCTTTTGAGGTTGATGAAAGCCTTCTTCAATCATTAAAGGAAAAAGTATTTCTCATCAAAACCGGTGGTAATGCCCTCACAGATGATGAGACAAAAAATGAAATTATCTCGCAGATTGCCGTTCTCTATCAACTCGGAGCAAAAGTTGTGGTTGTTCATGGAGGCGGAATTGAAATCAAACAGCTATTGGACGATGTTGGTGTAATTTCTGAATTCGTTGGTGGCCATCGAAAGACCGATGCTACCGCTATGGGGTATGTGGAAATGGCTCTCAGCGGAATGGTGAACAAGGAATTGGTCGGGCTTCTAAATGCCAAAGGAGTTCAGGCAGTCGGGATTTCTGGGCGGGATGCTTCTATGGTTCGGGCTAAAAAACGATTTCACATTACAAAAAAAGATGAGGTTGAAGAGAAACACGATCTGGGTTTTGTTGGAGATGTAGACTCCGTTGACACCAAGCTCATTCACACCCTTTTGGATGCCGGCTATGTTCCGGTTCTTTCTCCAGTCTCATCCGGGGAAGACGGAAGCAGTTACAACGTAAATGCCGATATGTTTGCCGGACACATGGCGGGTTCTGTAAAAGCTGAAAAGTTTATCGCCCTCACAAACATTGATGGTTTATTGGAGGATGTTGATGATCCGGCCTCCATTATTCATGAACTATCTGCTGAGGAAGCCAAAAATTTATTCGGTTCTGTGATACAGGGAGGAATGATCCCGAAGATTGAGTCTTGCCTGATAGCGCTGGAAAAAGGCGTACAATCATCTCATATAATAAACGGTACGAAAAAGGAAACTTTATTACGTATCTTATTGACAGACAAGAAGCTTGGAACTGAAATCAAAAACTAAGATTTTCCAACTCTTTATAACTACTTATTAATTTCAATTTTATACTACCATGCCCACGAATATTCCCGGGAAAGTTTTTAAAACTGTAAAAACTATTTTTGGAAAAGAACCGGCCCAAAAAAAAGCGGAAAAATATCACTTTGACCTTTATGGCCGCTATCCCATTTCGTTGGTAAAAGGAAAAGGCTCCAAAGTGTGGGATGATGAACACAATGAATACATCGATGCGCTTGCCGGTATCGCCGTAAACAGTTTGGGACATTCGCACCCAAGAATTGTAAAAGCCATTCAAAAACAAGCCGAAAAGCTTATCCATGTTTCCAACTTTTATTACAATGGTCCGCAGAGTAATCTTGCCGAAATGTTGGTTAAACTTTCTGGTTTGGATCGCGCTTTCTTTTGTAACAGTGGCGCTGAGGCGGTTGAAGGATCTATAAAACTTGCCCGACGATATTCGTACAAAAAAGGCAAAACCGGAACCATCATCAGTATGGAAAATTCGTTTCACGGGCGAACACTCGGTACCATTGCTATGGGAAAAGAGAAATATCAGGATGGATTTCATCCCATTCCCCCCGGATTCAAACGGGTTCCTATGAACGATCCCGATGCACTTGAAGAAGCGGTGAATGATGAAACGGTTGCGATCATTATCGAACCGATTCAGGGTGAAGGCGGAATTATTGAAGCATCCGCGGAGTATCTAAAAAAAGCCCGAAAACTTTGTAATCAATATGAAATCCCGCTGATTTTTGATGAAGTTCAATGCGGCATCGCAAGAACAGGGAAAATGTTTGCTTTTGAACATTACGGAATCAAACCGGATATCATGCCGCTTGCCAAAGCACTCGGATCGGGTTTCCCAATCGGTGCTGTAGTTGCAAAAGAGGAATTCGCCAAGGCTTTCGATCATGGAACTCACGGCACCACTTTTGGTGGAAACCCATTGGCTTGTGCCGCCGCACTCGAAACTCTGAAAACTATTCAGGATGAAGATATCTGTGAAAAAGCCAGGGTTCGCGGAAATTATTTAAAAACAAGATTAGACGATCTCTCCAACAATTGGAATTCCATCCGTGAAGTAAGAGGAAAAGGTTTGATGGTTGGGATTGAATTGGCATTTCCCGGTGGGGATGTTGTGAAAGAAATGATGAAACGGGGCGTGCTCTCTAATTGCGCCTCGGGAAATGTGATCCGGCTGGTTCCACCGCTTATCATCACCAAAGATGAACTGGACACCGTTGTAGACGTACTCGTAGAATCGATTAAAGAAGTAGAAAAGAATGCCCAAGCATAAAGTAGGAATTGTAGGTGCTTCCGGATATACCGGATCAGAGCTTGTCAGATTGCTTGCCCATCACCCGGAAGTTACCCTTGAGTTTGTAACCAGCGAAACATATTCAGGAAAACGAATCTCCGATATCTATCCGCATCTCCAGGATTTGGTGGATATCGAACTGATTTCCATTGAAAACGTATCGGATTTTGAGCCGGATTTGGTTTTTCTTGCACTCCCCCATGGAGTTTCCATGAACTTTGTAAAAGATCATGGGATTGATGAGTTCGTTACGATTGATCTCTCCGGTGATTTCCGATTTTCTTCTCAGGGGATTTACGAGGAGTGGTATAAAAAAACGCATGTGTCTGCGGAATTTATGGAGCATTCTGTCTATGGTTTGCCGGAACTGTTTCGGGATAAGATTCGAAATGCGAGACTTATTGCCAATCCCGGATGTTATCCAACTTCTGCGATTTTAGCACTCGCGCCTCTCATCAAACACGGGTATGTTAATCCTTCTTCTATTGTTGTGGATTCGAAATCCGGTGTGACCGGTGCCGGGGCAAAACCCAAAGAGGGCCTGCACTTTCCCGATGTCTTTGGAAATTTCTCAGCTTATTCGCTGGTCAATCACAGGCACACGCCAGAGATCGAAAATACACTCCTGAATTACTCGGGATATTCAACTGAAATTCTGTTTACTCCACATTTGCTGCCCATTGACCGGGGAATTTTGACCACGACTTACAGTACGCCAAAAAAAGAAGTAAACATGGAAATGGTAGAAGAACTCTTCCATTCTGTCTATGAGAAGGAACATTTTGTAAGAGTCTTCGATGCTCCGCCATCCCTTAAAAATATTCGCGGTTCTAATTACTGCGATATTCATGCAACTTATGATGAGCGGACACATAGAATTATAACAATCTCTACAATTGATAATCTTGTAAAAGGAGCGGCCGGACAAGCGGTGCAAAATATGAACATCGTCTTCGGGCTGATTGAATCAACCGGGTTGAAACATATCCCGCTAAACCCATAAAAGTGTTTGAATTATTCATTCTTTATTAAACAAGAATGATTAAAAACTTTTGATGAAATTAAATGGATTTTTTTCTTATCATCACAGGAACTTATGAAAAGCTATCCATTCAACATATCACCCATTTCCAGTGGTTCAGGAATCTACTTCCTCAATCCAACTCCACCGGTACGTATAGCTCCTCCCGGCAGGCGGGTCTGATCACTTCTCATGTTGAGAAGGCAGCTTCTGTCCTCTCATCCTACTCGCTTACCAACCAAACTTTTTCTCAAATTAATTTTCATATACTAAAATTATGTTAAATAATCTTACTCACGTACGTGGTTTCAAATGCTGGGGAGCCCATATGGGAATCAAATCGAAGCGGAGAGACATCGCTCTTATTTACTCATCGGTGCCGGCATCCGCAGCAGCCGTATTTACCCGAAATATTGTAGCGGCTGAACCCATTAAACTGAGTCGCCAGCACATCAAAGATGGAATGGCACAGGCGTTTATCATCAACTCCGGAAATGCCAATGCCTGTACCGGTAAAGAAGGCTGGAAAGGCGCCGTGGCCATGGCAGAAACCACGGCCAAAGAGTTGAAGATTCCAAAAGAAGCGGTCATCGTCGCATCCACCGGTTTGATTGGAGAACCCTTCCCTACGGAGAAAGTGGTTAAAGGAATCAAAGAATGTGTGAAAAAACTTTCGGATCGGGTAATTGCCGGATCTTTAACAGCAAATGCGATCCTCACAACCGACACTTTTGCCAAAGAAGGATTTACATCGTTCACTGTTGAAGGACACGAAATCAACATGGCGGGGATTGCCAAAGGCTCTGGAATGATTCATCCTGATATGGGCACCATGCTCGGATTTATTGTTTGCGATATTGCCATCAGCCCAAAGTTGCTGGATGAAGCTCTCCGAACGGCTGTCGACAAATCATTCAACATGATTACAGTGGATGGCGATACGTCTACCAATGACATGGTTTCAATTATGTGCAATGGAGAAGCTGGCAACAAAGAAATCACCGAAAAAGATGCCAACTATGATCTGTTTTTAGCCAATCTCGAACAACTTTGTACACACCTCGCAAAACTGATTATTTCGGATGGCGAAGGCTCCACGAAACTGATTGAATATCACACTGAAGGAGCCAAAACAGAGAAAGAGGCACGGCAGGTTGTTCGAACAGTTTCCAACTCCAATCTTGTAAAAACAGCTATTTTTGGTTCTGATCCCAACTGGGGACGAATTATTGCCGCAGCCGGACGATCCGGAGTTGATTTTGATCCTGAGAAAGTAGATCTCTACATCGGCGCAGATATTAACAAAATGGAGCAGGTTGTGAAAGCGGGTCAGCCTATTGACGGCGTTCGAAAGAAACTCAAAAAAGTGATGGCGGAATCAACTATCATCATTTTGATAGATCTAAACCAGGGTGACGAAAAATCCGTAGGCTGGGGTTCGGATTTCTCTTATGAATACGTGAGAATTAACGCTGAATATACTACGTAAATAAGCCAAGTCATCGGATGAGTGTAACTGGTTGAAAGTAATTCTCCGTTCTAAATACTCATCCGATGGCTCTAACTTTCACTGATATTCCGCTACAGCTTTCAACACGTTTTCCAAATCCTCATCATCGACTTGGAAATGAAATGTAGCGCGAATAGTTTTTGGCCCAAAAGGTACAAATGCGATTCCAGCATCTGAAAACTTTTGAAGGGCTTCTTCGGCCGTTTCATCAACCACATCAAACAAAACAATGTTTGTGTCAACAGTTGAAAGATCAACCCCAAAAGCTGGATTCTTTGAAATTGTCTCAGCAAATTTTTTGGCTCTTTTATGATCATCATCCAAAAGTGTTTGGTGATGATCAACTGCATATTCCGCAGCAGCCGCAAGAAGCCCAACCTGCCGCATCCCTCCTCCCAGCATTTTCCGGTGCCTTCGTGCCCGTTTAATTTGCTCTTTGTTTGCCAGCATCATTGAACCTATCGGGGCGCCGAGTCCTTTACTAAAACAGATGGAAATCGTATCGCTGATACTTCCAAAAAAATCCGGTTCTATTCCGGAAACTGCCATCGCATTCCAGATTCTGGCGCCATCCAGATGAACAAAAAGTCCATGCCTGTCGGCAAGCTCACGAATTTCTGTAAGTTCGTCTTTTGTGTAATACGCCCCTCCGCCTTTGTTCGTGGTATTCTCAAGTGCAATGACTTTGGATTTCGGATCCCACTCATTTTTGGGACGAATGGCCGATTCAATCAATTCGGAAGTTAATTTTCCCCGATTTCCTTTTAAAGACCGTAATTGAATGGACGAAAGATAGGCCGCTGCACCCGATTCATAGTTAAATACATGACCGGCCTCATCAATAATCACTTCATCTCCCGGTTCTGTGAGAACGTGCAGACAAAGTTGATTACTCATCGTGCCACTTGGCACAAAAAGCCCCGCTTCCATCCCGAACATATCGGCCATTCTCTGTTGAAATTTATTCACCGTTGGATCGGCTGCAAATACATCATCACCAACTTCGGCCCGAATCATCGTCCGAAGCATTTCGGGGGTCGGCCGCGTTATTGTATCACTTCGTAAATCTATCATTTTAAAAATTAGAGTTTTAATGGATGAATGTTGTGTCCGTAACCTGCCGTGGTTTTGCCATTGTGAGCTAAGCGAAGCAATCTCCCGCTAAAAAAACCAGTTGGGGATTGCCGCGGTCGCCCCGAAGCATCGGGACTCCCTCGCAATGACTTTTCAACATTCATCATTTATAATTAATCGTATTTAAAAAAACCTTCCCCGGTTTTATTACCGAGTTTTCCGGCATTCACCATCTTCACCAGAAGAGGGCACGGCCGATATTTTGGATCTTTAAAACCATCATACAAGACATTTAAAATATCCAGGCATACATCAAGGCCGATGAAATCCGCAAGCCGTAGCGGCCCCATAGGATGGGCCATTCCCAATTTCATCACCTGGTCCACATCTTCCGGTTTTGCCACGCCTTCATACACACAAAAAATCGCCTCGTTGATCATCGGCATCAGCACTCGATTGGAAACAAATCCCGGTGAATCATTTGCCGGTACCGGAACTTTGCCAAGTTTCTCCGCCAAATCCATGACCGCTTTTGTAGTTTCAGGACTGGTTTCCAATCCATTAATCACTTCCACGAGTTTCATCACAGGAACGGGATTGAAAAAATGCATCCCGATGAATTTCTCGGGACGATGGGTTACTGCAGCCAATTTTGTGATGGAAATGGATGAAGTGTTTGAAGCAAAAATGGTCTCTGATGAAGCGGCGGATTCAATCTCTTCAAAAGCCTTTTTCTTCAGGGCAAAATTTTCCGGAATAGCCTCCACAACCAAATCACTGTCTTTTACTCCCTCAGAAATATCCAATGCGGAGTGAATACGGTTCAGGGTTTCCGTCTTATCACTCTCGGAAATTTTCTCTTTGTTAACCATTCGGGATAAATTTTTCTCAATGGTGTTCAAAGCTTTATCCAGAAATTCCTGTTTCGTCTCAACAAGCGTCACTTCAAAACCACTCATCGCAAAGACATGAGCGATTCCATTTCCCATTGTTCCGCCTCCAATTACCGATACTTTTTTTATGTCACTCATCCTGGCTCCAAATTTTCAGTGGATTATCATTACTTTCGGTTGTGAGAGTATGTATTTTGTGATGAATTTTCAATCTTACGCGAAAGTTATTTTCCATCTATAAGTTACTACATGAGGTTCATTTTAAAACTCCTGATTTTTTTAGGAATTCTATTATTCGGGATTGCCATCCTGTCCGCTTACTGGACCTTTTACTCTCCCCTCCCCGAATACGACGCTGAAATCCATCTTGATGAACTTCAGCAAGAGGTAAAAGTCCACTGGGATCCATATGCGGTTCCCTACATTTATGCTGAAAGTGAAGACGATCTTTACTATTCCATCGGGTACATTCACGCACAGGATCGACTCTGGCAAATGACGCTTTCACAAATTGCAGCCGAAGGCCGGTTTGCAGAATTCCTGGGCAAAGATCTGGTTGAATATGATATCCATCAACGCACGCTCGGTTTTTGGGAAACGGCGAAGCGAATAGAAGCCGAAGCTCCTGATTCATTACTTCATATCCTGGAACGATACTCAGCCGGGGTGAACGCTTTTATCGATCAAAACAGGGATAATCTTCCTGCTGAATTTACCTTGCTTGGTGTGAAGCCTATCGAATGGACTCCAACTCATACCATTGCTCTTTCAAGATTGATGGCCTGGGATCAAAATATACACTGGTGGAGTGAATTGACGTATGCATACCTGGCAGAGGAATTGGATCCGTACCAATTTCAACAACTGATTCCGGTTTACAACGATCGGTATCCAACGACGCTTTCCGACTCTGAATCTTCATCCGTAGCATCGGCAACCATGCCTTTACTTGAAACGGAACTCGATTTAAGATCGGCTCTTCAAAAAAAAGGAACGCAATTTGGGAGTAATGCCTGGGCTGTCAACGGCAGTAAAACTGTTTCCGGAAGACCGATTCTCGCCGGCGATCCGCATATGGGGCTAAGCATTCCTGGGTTTTGGTACGAGGTTTCCTATCACACTCCCAATCACCAAATATCCGGGGCTACCATCCCGGGTTCGCCCTTTGTTGTTTTGGGACAAAATGAATACATCGCATGGTCGATGACAAACATCATGGCCGATGATACCGATTTTTTCTCTGAACAAATCAATTCAAACAATCCTGATGAATATATTCTGGACAGTGTCTCCGACAGTGTGGTTGTGTATGAAGAATTCAACGAAAGACGCGAAATCATACAAGTAAAAGACAGTGATGATGAACTTCATGTTGTAAGAAGTACAAAGCACGGGCCAATCATCAGTGACATTCATCCCGATTCCTCTCTTGGTGATAAACTCGTTAGCTTCAGTTGGATGGGGCATCAAGTCAGCCAGGAAGTCTGGGCATTGTATAAGATGAACCATGCCAAAACAATGAATGAATTCAGAAATGCCGTTGAAGGATTCGACACTCCCGGAATGAATTTTATTTATGCTGACAGCGACGATAATATTGCCATTTTTACCGGTGCCAATCTTCCAATCCGCGACTACAATCCATTAATGTTCAGGCATGGATGGGATCCGTCTTACGATTGGCAATCCACCATTCCGTTTGATGACCTACCTCATGTAGTAAATCCCGAGCAAGGTTTTGTTGCCCATGCAAATAACAAAATGCATACCGACAGTTATCCCTATTACATTTCCACCTTTTGGGAACCGCCTTCCCGTATAATGAGGATCAACCAATACCTGGAGATGTCCGACAGCCTGCAAACAGAAACGATGCAGGCTATGCAAAACGATGTTTACTCAGAACATGCCCGGGAAATTACCGAAATGATTCTTCCGATTCTTCGTAGCGGAGAAAATTCGAATGAGCTTCAAACCGCACTTTCCTACCTCGAGAACTGGAACTTTGAGTATACCGAATCATCAACTGCCGCCACGATATTTGACCTGTTTTTTATCAATCTTACCCGAAACGTTTTACTCGATGAAATCGGATCAGATCTATATGAAAAACTGACCCGTCTTGAGCATCTTCCGGTCATGATTATTTCGGAAATGCTACAATCAAACAGTGCTTTTTTTGATAATCAGAACACACTTCAAACCGAAACACGGGATCAGATTGTACGCGATAGTATGGCGGAAACTCTTCAGCAGCTAAATGAAGAATTTGGATCACAACCCTTTGAATGGCGTTGGGAAAATGTTCTGAAACTGACTTTGCAACCGCCCTTATTAAGTGAAGCCAGCCAATCTCCGGAAGCACCGGCCGTATTTAAAATGATCGTTAATAACTTATTCAGTAAAGGCCCGTTTACCGTGCGTGGAAATACAATGTCTATCAACAAAGGCCAATACAATTGGGAATTCCCTTTCGAAATGTACCTGGGACCTTCCATTCGAAGAATCGTTGATTTTTCCACGCCGGGAAAATCTCAAACAATCTTGCCGACAGGCCAATCGGGCAATCCGTTATCTACGTATTATGGAGATCAAACAAACTTGTGGCTCGACGGCCGCTACCGATTTATCTACCAGGATAGTACCTTCTTTCAGGAGACCAGTTTTGAAACCATGACTTTATCACCGAATTAAATCAACGCTCAACAAACGAACGAATTGATGACTCAAATAAAGCCCATTGCTCTAAATCAGATAGAATCTTTTTTCAGATATTTCTCACTTCCACTTCTTTTGATCGTTACTCTACTCACTCATTCTGCCGATGCTCAAATTACCAGCACACCCGCCTTTACAAATGATCAGGACAGTTTGATAGATTCATCAGCGATCGTGGTGAATGTTGATTCAATCATGTCTGAAATGACTCTCGATGAAAAAATCGGGCAGCTATTTATGGTTCGGGCCTATGGTACATTTATGAATGACCGCGATTTGGATTATCTGCGTTTAAAGGAATTGATCACGGATTATCATGTTGGGGGAATTCTTTTTTTCCAGGGAGATATTTATGGTCAGGCAGTTACGAACAACCAACTTCAGGAATTGGCTAAATATCCTTTATGGATCGCACAGGATATGGAGTTTGGAGCCGCAATGAGGATTGATGGAACCACCCGTTTCACTCCGGCAATGGGAATTGCAGCAACGGGAAATCCCTACAATGCATTTTTAAAGGGAAAAATAACAGCAATTGAGGCAAAAGCGGTAGGTGTCCACCAAATCTATGCGCCGGTTTTGGATGTAAACAACAATCCTGAAAACCCCGTGATTAACGTTCGTTCTTATTCTGCCGATCCACAAATGGTATCAGAATATGGGATTGAATTCATGAAAGGTGTTCAGAGTGAAGGACTTGTCTCAACCGGCAAACACTTTCCGGGCCATGGAGATACAGATACGGATTCTCACCTCGCTCTTCCAACGATTACCCATGACTATTCAAGGTTAGATTCGATTGAACTTGTCCCTTTCAGGAATGCCATTAATGAAGGAATGCAGAGCATCATGAGTGCTCATATCTCCTTTCCAAACATCAGTGAACACGAGGGACTTCCCGGAACGTTGGACGAATCCATTTTACAACGAATTCTTATCGATTCTCTTTCTTTTGATGGGCTGGTAGTTACCGATGGTTTGGAAATGCAGGGAATTACCAGTCACTTTTCTCCGGGGCAAGCCGTCATTAAAGCATTACAAGCCGGGGTTGATCAAATGCTTGTCAGCACCGATGAAAAGGCCGCCATCAATGAAATTAAAAAAGCAGTTGAATCAGGGAAATTGACAGAAGATCGAATCGATAAATCAGTCCGAAAAATTCTGACGTTGAAATCTTCTCAGGGAGTTTTCACGAACAGATTTGCAGATATTGAAACGCTGAGTTATCAGATTAATACTCCACAGTTTCAAAATACGGCGAATCGAATTGCACGAGAATCGATCACTGTTTTGAAGAATAACAACGTTCTTCCCGTCCGGCAGGCTGACTACCCAAGTATTCTGGTGGTTGGAATTTCTGATGGCGATGAACACTCCTCAGCCGGAGTTTTAAGAAATGAAATTCGAAAATATCATGAGAATGTTAGTTTTCACTCGCTCGATTCCCGAACAAGCGAAGAGGAAATTGATGAACTTCTGGATGATGCAAAATCAGCGGATCTGGTAATCCTGGGCTCATTCATTCGGGTTAGTTCATACCGTTCTTCACATATGCCGCGGAACTATCTCAGGATCCTGGACCAGATATCCAGCCTGAATAAACCTGAAATTCTTCTCGCCTTCGGCAATCCCTATTTGGTAGAAACACTGCCGGACACAGATGTACATTTAATCGCATGGTCGGGTGCGGCGGATCAGGTTCGCCAAACAGTTCCGGCAATTTTTGGAGCTGCTGATGTTAAGGGCAAGTTTCCCGGCGAAGTTCCGAACATGTACAATATCGGCGATGGTTTAGAAATTCCTCAAAGCTCTCTTCGGTTTGATGAACCTATTGCCGCAGATATGTCCATTGATTCGCTCATTAAAGTCGATCAAATTATGCAAAGTGCTATTGATGATTCCGTCTTTCCCGGTGGTGTGGTTGGAGTTGTACGGAATGGATCACTTGTATGGCAACAATCTTACGGATATCACGACTATTCCAAAACCAAAGCCGTACAGCCGAATAATGTTTACGACCTCGCTTCCATATCCAAAATTATGGCGACAACCACATCCATGATGAAACTGGTCGATGAGGGTAAAATCACTCTTGATGATCCTGTTTCGAAATACATTCCCGAGTATGATCAGGGAAAAAAACGGGACATCACAATACGGCATTTTCTTTTGCACACGTCCGGACTTCCTGCATTCCGAATTTATGTGGACAAATTGCGCACGCGCGAAGAATTGATTGAAGCCGTTCGAAATGAACCGCTCATCAATGATCCCGGAGAAGAGTACGTATACAGCGATCTTGGATTTATTCTTCTTGCTGAAATTATTGAAGAAGTGAGCGGCAAACGGATTGATGAGTATGTACAAGATGAATTCTTCGAACCAATGGGAATGACATCCACGACATACAATCCGGAACATTTGGGAAGGCTGTTAACGAATCGCATCCCTCCCACAGAAATTGATACCGTTTACGGCCGGGGATTGGTTCACCACCGAGTTCATGACGAACGTGCTTATTTTATGGATGGAGTTTCAGGCCATGCCGGTCTGTTCTCCAGCATTCAGGATATGGCAAAGTATTTCTTTATGCTTTTGAATGATGGCGTTTATGCCGGTCATCAGTATCTCTCGCCGGAAACCATCAATCTGTTTACAAGCCATCAATCACCAATAAACCAGCGGGGACTCGGATTCGACAGGAAAAGCCAGGGATTCAGTACTGCGGGCACATTAACCAGCGAAGACAGTTTCGGGCATACAGGTTTTACCGGGACCAGTTTTTGGGTGGATCCGAATGAAAACATCGCAATTATCATTTTAACAAACCGAACGTTTCCCAACCGCAGTTACGGAAGCAGAATCAGTCGGATTCGTGCACAAATTGCAGACGCCGTGATGAACAGCATTCAATATTGAAGAATCAAACCACAAATATAGCATCCAATGCTTACGCCCCCTATTCCAACAGCGATGAGTATTGTTATGTGTTGGGAAAATCCGGGACTTTCTATCCGGGTGTTCGGGTAGAAAATAGCTCATATCCATTGACGATCCCAGCCGATCAGGCCGCGATATGC
Organism: Rhodohalobacter sp. 614A; assembly: GCF_021462415.1. NCBI lineage: Bacteria > Pseudomonadati > Balneolota > Balneolia > Balneolales > Balneolaceae > Rhodohalobacter > Rhodohalobacter sp. 614A. The sequence goes on along the minus strand of NZ_JAKEDS010000002.1, from coordinate 649,058 downwards.
AGTTCCCTGGGAAATGGAGACCATCCTGTTGCTATTCTGGATTCAAGCCGTTCCAATCAGTTATCCAAATTCTGGATTGAAAAATTTAACCTCAAAAAGCTCGAATCCCTCCCAGAGGACGCTGTAATCTATGATCCGATCGTAAAAAAAGTGGACGATGTGAATCTGTATTTACAGAAGCTCTGCGAATCAACCGTATCTGATCAATCGGACTTTCCCGTTACGGCTCTTCTGAAAACAACCGATGGATATATTCCCGGCGTAAACATTGAGTTCAAAGAATGGAATCTTGGCCTCTGCGCCGAACGTGTGGCCCTCTCAAGAGCTTTGGCCTCCGGTTACAGTGAATTCCTTGGCATGCACGTTTACGCCCCTCAAAGTGAATATATAAGCCCGTGTGGTGCGTGCCGTCAGGTTCTGTTCGAATTCATGCCGGACCAGACATTGGTACTTCATCATGATGATCAATCCCTGTCCCGTCATTTAGTCTCTCATCTTCTGCCAAACGGTTTTTCATCAAGTTCATTGAAAAAGTAACTATGGATTTTCTCGCAATTCTGGATTACGAGCATCTCGATAACGGTGTTTTTTTGTCATCATTTGCAAAGTCTCTATCCAGAAAAAAGAAGCGTGGTATTATCATTCATGGTGACAGTCAACATACCGAACGCATCATACAAACAGGTGTCATGAGGAAAGATGCCGAGATTCGGGCGATTAAAGAACTGAATCATCGACTGGTAGCGTTATTTGCAGATGAGGGAATTTCAACGATTGCTTTGAATGGATTTCAGAAGTCTCTTTTGACTATAGATAACGATACTGTTCAGTTCGATAAGAAACAGATTGATGCCCTTCCCGATCAGCCAATGATATTATTATCAAACCTCGCTCTGGATTTAAAAGTAAAAAGTTATCGGCCGTTACCGCTCTCAGATATGGCGGTAGTGGTAGCAGAAAACTTTGGAATTGATGCGATCACAGTCTTTAACAAGGATAAATCGTCCGATTTCATCAAACAAGATTTTCCCGAAACACTGAGGATTGAAAAAATCGATGCTTCTTTGGTTAAAAAGCATATTCCCAAACACTTAAGAGGAATTTCAATGCCGATTCGGATAAAAAGTGCGTCCACTTTCTGAATTTTAGATCAATTGCAGCATTCTGCTAAATAATATGCGTAAATAATGAAAAATAACCCGCTTTTAATTTGCCAGTTAAGCACTTCTTCAATAGTTTGTGCGCATTGAAGTATTAGAAAACATAAACTAACCCACAGGTGTTACTTATGAGTAGAAAAGAAGAACTAAACCAGCTAATTTCAGAGCTTGAGCCGGATATTGATAAATTCTATGAGAAAGGAAATAAGGCCGCTGGAACCAGAGCACGTAAAAAATTACAGGAGATAAAAAAATTATCTCAGGAAGTTCGTTTGGAGATTCAGGATATGAAGAATTCAGGTGAAGTTTAATTCTCTGACTAAGTTTTTTTTTAATAGCCGCTTATGGAAGCGGCTATTTTTTTGCCAAAAAATTAGTGCATTTTTTCCTTGACATCTGAATTCAGAAGGCCTTATATTTGGTACTTCTTATTGTTTCGAAAACGAGTTCAATACAGATTTATATGTCACTCCTCGGTAGCTCAGTGGCAGAGCAATCGGCTGTTAACCGATCGGTCGCTGGTTCGAATCCAGCCCGGGGAGCTGTTAAATAGCTCTAATCAATTGTAAAACAATGGGTTAGAGCTTTTTTATTTGTACAGGGTAAAACATTTTTCTTGTCCCCTTCTTTTCGTTTAATTGCGCTCTGTAAGAACAAGGTTTTAGATATAGATATGCTTCACTAAATAAGAATTATTGATAAGAATCTTTCAAAGCCCCTCATAAATATCTTTTCGGTGACCAATACGGACAATTAACACCACCAGTTTTTGATCATGAATTTGATAGACAATTCGATAATCATTTACTCTAATTCGGTATAGGTCCTCTGCTCCTCTCAATTTCTTGCTTCCAACAGGCCTTACATCCTCCGTCAACCGATCAATTGCCTCGATAATATTCGACTTGAATGGATTAGGTATTTTCTTGAGAGCTTTTTGGGCTTTGCGCTCAATTTCTACCTGCCAAGCCATTATTTTTTAATCAGCTCTTTTTTAGCTTGCTCCCAGGGAATAAATTCACTCTTAGAATCTGAGAGAATACGTCTGGCTTCTTCAACATCTTTGTGATCTTCCAAAGCCTGAATGGCTTCAAGATCCTCAATAGGTACTACGGCAGCAACCGCCTTACCCTTACGAGTGACAACGATCCGTTGGCCTCCATACCCACTATCATTAAGAATATCGGAGAAGGACTGTCGAGCACTGGAGCTATTTACAGTTTTCACATCCATAATTACACCTCATTTTGTACGATTTGTACATAATGTACATAATCAAAACGGAAAGTGACAATATTTGTTGTCAAATCTATAAATAAAAGCGATACCGGAAAGGCTTTATAGCCAGTCCGATATCGCAGACGAGAATGGAAGTTTTTCAACTTCCGATGAATAAGTTCTTATGCAGAAGCTTCCTCAATTCGCACCAATGCATTTGGCCTGAATACTGCAATATCCAACCGCGCAGCTGCCAGCCACACACACTTGCGTACTTTCTGGCTGAAACTCCTTGATGCTGTTCCAGAGTAATATTTCCTATCCGTATACCACATTTGAGAAGTCCCCGGCATAGGCTTCACCCTCTGCAACACCCGAAGGGGTAAACCCTGTTATATTCCGGATGAAAGACGGCGCGTCTTGATACCGGCCATTATCATCCTCAGTTAATGCCAAAGTTTCCCATACAGCCGGCGCATACATAAACGAGCGTGCATCCTCAGGAACGTTATTATCGTGAAGCGTTCGAGATGCTTTGACAAAATGTGACCAATCGGGATTCCCGCCGTTAGTATATTCTTCTGTTTGCCTGATAATTGTTGCCATGGGGTCTTTCCACCAGCGCCGGTAAACGTAGCATCCAAAACAGCTTGGTTGATGGTCCCAACAAACGCCGTCGTTAATGCTTCATCAATATTTGCGCTATCCTGAAGCAGCTCACGCCCAACCTCCACTAAACTCAAAACAGTTCGGAGTTTGAGCTCTATAGCGATCGCTTAAATCTTCCTCGTCCAGCCTGGGGAGCCAAAAAATTAAAGGACTAATTAGCTCGCGCTGGTTAGTCCTTTTTTTATGTATGAAAAGTAAAACATAGCTACTTTACCCTTTGAGGGAAAATGCCACTTTCACATTCCCACCTTTCAATTATTAAACATGATCGCGAATGCTGTTAATTTGCGGAGTCCCACCACACATTTATGACCAGCGATTCGAAACCAACAGGAACACCGGTTTGGGATACATTATCTGCATTATTCTGTAGCTCAGAACTGGGATATGGATATCGCACCGGAATCTGGTCTGAAGGAGTTACCGCATCGACTGCAGCCTCAAGTTCAGGATAGCCTGTTCGTCGCCAGTCATTGAAATTTTCAAGAGATAAGAAATTGGCGATATATTTCTGTGTGATGATCTCTTCGAGCGGATCCATTGCTACTGACAGCAGCGAAAGCGATGTGATATAGGTGTCAACATCTCCCTGATCAACATCCAGTTTATCCATCGAAGCACGTATTGCATCTTCATAAACAGCTTGGGCAGCTTCTGCACCCTGAGTAATATAGATTGCTTCAGCCTCAATAAACTTGGCTTCCGCATAGCTGAACCAGGTGAGCGGAGCATCGGGAGCACTGTAAAAGGTACCGATAGATGAAAAATTACTGGCACCACCGCCATCCTCTCCATTTAGATTCCCTGTGTACTCCACCATATCCGGATCGAAACCGGCCACCAGACCATTGTTGTCTACAGCTCCTACAGGCCGCGCTTGAATAGACAACCGTGGATCGTTAAGATCCTGCAGCAGATTGATGTAATGTGCACTGAGCTGATCACGGGTATCCCATTTACCGTCAATGGCAAACTGGTACCATGGATTTTCTTCTCCATCATTATTGAAATACTGGAAATCTGCATCGTCATCATTACTTGTAAACCCATTTTGGAGTGCATCAAGAGCTGCATTGGCCTGATTTTCGGCAGTGTGGCCGGGGGCGTTTGTAAGCCTCAGTTCATAACGAGCTATCAAGGTGTATGCAAGCCGTTTCCATTTGTCCATGTCACCTCCATAGAGCAGATCATCATTTCCCGGCGGTGCCGGACTTTGCTCTGCTAAGTTTTCCAGGGCAGAAATAAGCAATCTCATAATCTCTCCATACATGAACTCCTGATTATCGTAATCCGGCGTTGTATTTGCAGGATCAAATGCTTCGCTGTAAGGAATTTCGTTCCACAGATCCGTCAAAATGGCAAATGTCCAAGCCTGGATTATTTTTGAAATTCCTGAGTAAGCCGGATTGCCGTTCTCCTCGGCTTTTTGTTCCATTTCCCTGGCATTGTTCAAAACCCGTGTATAGGTAGAATCCCAAAAGTTATTGGGCCCCGACTCATCGAAATCATAATTATCCGAAGAGGGAGGAAAACCAGTCCATGAAAGCTGCTGTACCCACCGATTGGTGGTTCGAGCAGGATCGTTGCCGATTATCTCATAACTAAACGTTCCAAGCAACCCTGAAAGCTGCAGATTGGGAGGCACATTTGAGGGTGCCGTTGGGTCCGTATTTACATCTAAAAAATCTTCACATCCAAATACAAACAGCAGAACTGTTGTTAATAGAAATACTGATATTATCTTTGAGATTTTCATAATCTTATATCCCTAATGTGTTTAAAATGATATGTTTAAACTGACCACAAAACTTCTCGTACTCGGCGTTACAGAGTGATAAAATCCTTGTGCATTTCCAGCGCCTAATAGACTTCCTTCAGGGTCTTTGTACGAAAAGTCACTATCAATCCAAAGGTTACGGCCTGTTCCGGTTACTCTCAGTGAACGGATTGGAAGTTGGTCCAACATTGACTGTGGAAGCGAATAGGAAAGACTGAGTTCCCTCAGTTTCAGGAAGCTGCCATCTTCAACGAAATTCTCATAGATACTACTGTAGTGACCCTGATAGAAGTTTTGGTCACGAACAATTTCGATATCATTTGGGGCACCGGTTTCCGCATTTACACCTTCAAAAATATATGTGGATCCGCGGTCTGCTGTTACCTCATGCGTTCCATAGTACGAGGAATAATACTGATCAAAGTTCAGGATATCACCGCCCTGGCGTTTGTCCAGCAAGGCCGACAAACTGATACCCCTGAAGCTGAAACTGGTTCGCAGGTTACCGGTCCAGTCAGGAGAAACATTACCTATCGGTCCCAAGTCTGGAGCTACCAGTGGCAGGCCATCTTCACCGATTAATAACTGTCCATCATCATTGCGCTGATAACGGATACCCCAGATCACTCCATAACCATCTTTCGTATCTTCAATGCGAATCTGAGGGTTGGAGAATCCGCCGAGGAAAATACTTTCCACTCCGGGAGCAAATTCTACCACTTCAGTTGTATTTTTTGAAAAATTCACATCCACATCCCACTGGAAATTTCTGGATTCGATCAACGAGATCCCGCCAGAGAGCTCAAACCCATAATTCCTCAATTCTCCGGCGTTTGTCAGCCGACTGGTATAACCGGTAGCTGAAGAAGTGGGAATATCAAAGATCTGATCCACAGTTTTACGGTTATAGTAAGCCCCATCCAGCCTCACCCTGCCTTCGAAGGGTCGAAGATCCAGGCCAATTTCATATTCGGTGGATATTTCAGGTTTCAAATCCGGATTTCCTAACGAAGTACTCAGACGATACCCGTTTACACTATTAAATGGATAATTGATCACACCCCGAACTCCATCGCTTGGATCAGATTGTATAAAGATTGTGGACAGGGAATATACCGGTGCATCATTACCAATCTGGGATATGGAGGCCCGAAGTTTGGCGTACGACAGAAAAGTATTTTGAAACAGTTCGAAAGCATCCGTAAGGACAAATCCTAAGCTGGCTGACCCGTAAAAGTAGGAGTTTTCATTAGTTGGAAGGGTTGACGTCCAATCGTTTCGGCCTGTCAATGTCAGATAAACGATATCCTGATAGTCGATTGTTGCACTTGAAAACAAGCTTACCAGCCGTTGCTCGGTGATATCTTCATTGGGTACTGTTGAATTTGCATTTGAGATATGAAAGAAACCGGGAATATTCAGGCCTGTCCCTATAACTTCTTCCGAACTGAAATCCCGGATATTGATATTATTGCCCACCATCATTTCGAGAGTGATGTCCTGTGACAAATCAAAATTGGCATTAAACATCAGGTCTGAATTAATTTCCGATCGTTTAATCACCTGATCATACATACTACCGTTGGGGACTCCCCGTGTACCGATATTAGTTTCGCCTTTTCGCTGATCGGTATAGGTATCGATTCCGATTCGCTCTGAAACATTCAGCCAAGGCAAGATGTTGTAAGTAATATTACCGTTTACGATAAACCGGCTTATATCACTGGTAAAACCGTTGTTTTCGGATAACCAAATAGGATTGTTAAATGAAGTGGAAAAATTCCGCTGTGTGCCGTCTTCAAATGTTGAGGGCTGAGACAGATCGAAATTAATAGGCGTAAAATTCAGACCGTACAAATAAACCTGAGATCCATTTCCCTCTGCGAGCCACCTGTTGGACGTATTTATATAGTTAACCGAAGTCTCCACATTCAGATCTTCACTTAAGGAAGTTCCAAAACGAGCCATCACATTGGTACGCTCCAGATCAGTGCCCGGCACGGTTCCATCCTGGTTGGTATTACTGATTGAAGCATAATATGTTGAATTATTCGTGCCACCACTCAGATTTAGTGAATTTTTCAGGTTCACCCCGGTTTCATAAAACTGCTCTCTTGGGTCGAACGTCTCAATCCGGTCCACACCCAGATCATCAAGCACTTCTTGTGGCACTTCATCCTTGTGAGGTCCCCAGCTCTGGCTGGTCTGTGTCCCGCCGGCATCGGGATTGTTTGTATAACCTCCACGATCCGCTGGCAGCCCATTATAGTAAAAGCCGTTGGTACCACCCAGATACTCCGATTGATAACCATCGGTATATGTATCAGACCATCCTACAGATGTATTAAAAGTGATTACAGGATTCTGATTTTCCTGACCGCTTTTGGTAGTAATAATAATGGCACCATTAGCAGCCCGCGAACCATACAATGCGGTAGCACTGGCTCCCTTCAATACAGTCATTGACTCAATATTACTTGCGTCAAGATCAAGGGCTCTGTTTGAGGTTCCACCTGTAAATACGGTTGAGCCTTGAATATTATCGTCCGACTCATTACTGATGGGAACGCCATCCACAACAAACAGTGGCTGGTTATTGCCCAGCAGCGACGAGTTCCCCCTGATGATAATTCGGGATGATGAACCAGGTTGTCCACTTGAGTTGTTAATCTGCACCCCAGCCGTGCGTCCGGCAAGTGCACTTACCATATTCGATTCCTGAGCGTCCTCCAATACCTCCCCGCTTACTTGCTGTGAGGCATATCCAAGCGAGCGCTCAGACCTTTCAAGGCCCATTGCGGTAACGACCACATCACTGAGAGTATAGCTTTCTATTGAAAGGCTCACATTCAGTGTGTTCTGGCCGGCCGAGATATTTACCATTTCAGTTAACGGACGATATCCTATATAGGTAAATCTAACTGAATAGGTACCCATAGGCATATTTTCGATGGTATAAACACCATCCACGTTCGTTGCAGCGCCCCGTTCAAGGTCCATAATTAAAACATTCACCCCGGGTAATACCTCACCGGTTTCGGTATCCGTAACTCTACCTGTTAAACTGCCTGTTTGTGCAAGTGCTATTGAGAATGGAATTAATAAAAGAATCCCACATAGAAGTATCTTTCTAATCATAGAAATACCCTCTGGGTTTATTAATGTTTTGGTTTATTGAAATAGCTATAAACCAAATTGAGAATATCGCCGGCCGGTTTAAAAAGAATGTGACGAACTCCCTTTGAGGTGAGATGAACAGATTTAAAAAATGGTTTAAATCTTTAAAGTGTACATGGATGTAAAATTGCCTCAGCTTACATCCATCAAACTTAAAATACTTGGATTAAATCCTGACATGTTGGGCCTAAAAGTTTTTGAATTCTTCCAGTATTCCCCTGTAATTCTTGCTCATTTTCAGCTTTGAACCGTTTTTCATCTGAATCATAAAATTCCCATAATGATGATCTTCGATTTTTGAAATCCAATCGATATTAACAATAACGGATCGTGAAATTCGAAAGAACTGCGCTGAATCCAAATGGTTTTCAAACCCGGTTAAAGTATGCCTTACAAAGTATTTTGAATCACTCGTTACGATATTTATGTAATTGCCGTCAGCTTCAATCCAAAAAACATCATTGGCATTCACCAGGAAATATTCTCCCGATTTCTTTACGATAAATCTTTCCAGCCATTTGTGGTTCTCAACCTCTCTCAAAACGGTTCGAACGCGCTCTTCATACTCATCCATACTTCCATTATTGCTGGCCACTTTAAAATATCGGTCCATACTTTTTTTGATTCGAGCCCTGTCAATGGGTTTGTGAATATAGTCCAGCGCTTCAACTTCAAACGCTTTTACCGCATAATGGCTGAAAGCAGTAACAAATATTATATATGGAAGCGGATCGCACTCAATATTTTCAATTACCTGAAAACCGTCAATTTCAGGCATTTCGATATCCAGGAAAACCAAGTTAGGATTTTTACTATTGATTTCATTTATAGCTTCAAGACCGTTTTTACAGACTGAAACCACGTCCAGATCAGCGTAACCAGCTAACAAATTGGCAAGCTTGTTACGTGCGTGTTTTTCGTCATCAACGACAATTACCCGAATCATAGCTTTAGAGATTTATGATATTGAGGTTTTGAAGAACGGTCTCTTGCTTTCTCTGTTTGCTGATCCAACAAATACTTTTTAGGGATCAGGATCCTGCTTTTAAAAACATCGGCTTTTGAACTTAATACGTTTAACCTGGCGTCTTCACCAAAATATATATGAATACGTTTTTCCACATTATTCAACCCGATTCCCTTTGACCTTTCCCGCCTGAAACTTCGAAAGCTTGATACGTTATTTTCTACAGAAAGAACCAGCTGGTCAGCTAAAAATTCAGATTTTATCAAAATTACAGATTTCTGAATCGTCTTACCGACCCCATGCACAATGGCATTCTCAACCAGCGGCTGTAATAGGTAACGTGGAATCATAATATTTTCAGTACTATCGGAGATCGAATATTCAACCGTTAACCGGTCCTGAAATCTGTTCTCCTCAATCGACAGGTATTTTTTAAGAAATTCGACCTCTTCTTCTATGGTACAACTCTCAGAGTTATTGCGATCGAAAGTATTTCGAAGCAGTCTCTCCAGTTTGTCAACCATGGCAACAGCTTGTGAGGGATTTTCAGTAAGCATCTGGTCAACCATGCTTAAGGTGTTAAATAAAAAATGTGGCTTCAGCTGAGCCTGCAGGCTGGAAAGAGTTGCCTGTTCAAGCTGAGATTGAATTTCATTGGCTTTTCGCTGCACGTCATCCACTTCTTCATAATATCTTTTCAGGCCAAAAAGAACCACAATTCCCCAATAGCCAAAGAAAAGTATGGTTCCAACAGAGAAAAACTGGCGCGTTAAAATATTGGTAATACTTTCCAGGGCAAGTGCCAGGAAATTTTTTCCCTGGTATAAGTAGAATAGTGTGAGTTGAAATATCAGCAGGAAAAAGAAGCAGAAAACAGCACTTAAAACTACATGCAGTAGAATGTTCTTCCAGTTCTGGAGAATAGGCCTTTTTATTGAAATCCAATAGATAGCCGGAATAAATAGAATTGGAGTTATCGCAATTAAAAATGCCCTGACAAACCAAAAACTTATCTCCATATTACTCTCGCTTTGAAAGTAAAGTGCCGGTATGAGAGTAGTTAAAAAAAGTATCATAAACAGCACACCGATATATGGCAGCGAATGAAATACTTTTTGTTTGATCTTCTCAGGCATACTCCTCCATTGTTACAGGTACAAATGGAATGGTAAGATGAATGGCAAGAGTATTTATTGCCAAAATTGCATTCAGAGAGCTGTTTTCATCATAATATTTTAAGAGATTTTGAATAGCTTGTATATGCTCATCATCCTTCAAATCTTTTTTCAGTTCCACAATACTTTCTACGGGAGATATTTCAATGGAGAGCTCCACAGCATTGGGCCGTGTATGTCCCGAACTGTAGGTTATCTTCTCCACTTGTTTTGTAAATCCTGAATATTCTCCGATAAATAATTTCTCAAAAAAAGGCACCAGCAAAACCAGCGATGGATTTTTCATATCCATATGTTTTTCATCTACTTTCACATCAATTTCTATCTTCTTTTTAAGACGAATATTCAAACTTTCAAAGTAGTATTTAAAGAATTGCACATCCTCGTTCAGTGGAATACATTCATCACTGAGATGATCAATTAAAATTCTCATCTGCTTGCTTAAATTGAGAATTAGTTGAGAAGATAACTCCGGATTTTTTTCTGCATTTTCTTTTACATATTCCAGTGTGGGGTAAATGACATCAGGATTCAGTTTTAACTCGAATTTTCGAATTTTTGCCCGTTCAAGTTTTAATTTCAGTTCCGATTCTTTTAGCGTATAACTCTCTTTCTCTTCAATACGCTTTACGCCGATAATTAATCCCACAATAAGTACATATACCATCGTCCGCATATTCAGAAAAGTCATGGCATCTACAGTAATTGCATCAAAACTGAATTTGGTCTCCGATATGAGAAGTGAATTAGAAAACACTTGCCAAAAAGAATGGATCCCAATAAATGAAATCAGTATCAACGAATGAATAAAAAGTGATTTAGCCGAGAACCGGTTAAATAATTCTTCCCTGAATTGTGAGAGCTTCATCAACCCGATAAAAAGAATGGCAACAGGAATGAAAGCTGAAATTTCAGCCACAGCTGTTTCTCTTAGAACAAGAGTTCTTTCCGGTATCAGGTGCAAAATATAGCTGGTAACAGTAAAATTATAGAGTATATATATAGAACCGGAGATGGCTAAGACTATATACCCTAAGTTCTTTTTCATATGACCTCACTCATTTCCCCCGGTTTTGGATATACCAACTTTACTGATATTGGCCTGAGAGGTTACACCAAATGAAGAATGATCAATGGCGGATTTTCCCGTACCGCATGAGAGAAAAAAAACAAATAGAACGACTAGTCCTGTGATTTTTTGGGAGACTAAATATTGCATGTCTAATCGTACGGAGAAAGGTTACGGGTAATCAACTTCTTTCTGTAGATACAAATAAAACCTAAGTTATCAATTCAGATGAGTTCAAAAAACACTGAAGTGACGAACACATCCATTTGTGTGATGAAATGCCTTACCGTGTGACGAATTTTAATTTTGGGATACAGGGCTTTCAGAAAAAAAAGACCTGATACCTTGAGGTCTTATATGATAAAGGAAGCTACTCCCCTTTTAATTATCATGATAGGTATCAGGCCTTCGTAGGGCATCTTTGTATAAATAATCTACTTATTCCCAGATAGCTCTGAAAACAAATGTGATGAAATGCTTTATGATGTGATGAAGGTTATCTCAAAGTGTTACAAAGCTTTATGAAGAACAAAAAAATCGTATTTGCCTGATAAAAATTATTCCGCAGCAACCGAACCGCCATCTACCCGGTAATTGGCTCCATTAATAAATGATGATTTGGGTGAGGCGAGAAAAGCAACCAACTCTCCCACTTCTTCAATGGTTCCCGGACGCTCTACTTCAATATTTGGTCGGTGATTTTTTAGAAATGATTGTATAGCCTCATCTTTGGAAATCCCTTCTTCTTTTGCTGCCTGTTCCATCATATTCTCAACAAGCGGCGTCATAATAAAGGCCGGACTTACTGTATTAACCAGAATTCCGTCACCAGCTACAGCCTTCGACAAAGCTTTTGAAAAATTGTCGAGAGCTCCTTTTGAGGCACTGTAATGGATCATATCGGGATAAGGTTGTGAACCATTCTCAGAAGAAATATTAATGATTCGTCCCCACCCTTTTTCCTTCATGTAGGGTACAACTTTCTTGGTAAGTGAAACAACTGAAAATAGATTTAGCTCAAAAACATCCTTCCATTTAGCAAGAGGAGTTGCATCAAAAGTTCCCGCTTTACCAATAGTTCCGGCATTATTGACAAGAATATCGATTGAACCAAAGGAATTGAATGTAGTATCCACCAACATTTGAATGTCTTCTTCTCTCGTTAAATCAGCTGCAACAGATATTATATCGCCATCATATTCAAGCAGTTCTTCAACAGTGGCTTCAAGTTCTTTTTTGTGACGTGCGCAAATACTTACATTACACCCTTCTTTAGCCAGGGATTCAGCAATCCCTTTTCCAATTCCTTTACTGGCACCAGTTACAATCGCATTTTTACCCTTTAACTTCAGATCCATGTATGAAAAAACTTCGTTTTAATGTTGATTAAACTATTAAATCAACAAATGCTTCTTCCATACGTTCCACAAATTATCTATTAAGAAAAGATTTTTGGTTTGAACTCAATCAAAAAAACAAGCAGTCTGCTTTTCCTAAATCACATTAACAGAATATCAAAGGTGTTGACTGTAAAAATGGCTGGCCCCGCCTTTCACGTCCATTTTTTGGAAGGTTAATTTAAACCTTGTTGCGTCTGCCTCTGTTTTATATTCAACGTTACCATCCAGTTGATTGCTTAAGGTTTTGATAAGGGTCATTCCCAGGCTATCTGAATTGGATAAGTCCATGTCTTCTGCCATGCCAATTCCGTCATCATCTATGGTAACCGTCACGCCACCATTCTTTTCCTTCAGAGAAACTGTAACTTTTCCTTCCTCTTGCATATGAAAAGCGTGCTTATAAATATTCGTAATAACTTCATTTACAATAAGTGCACACGGAATGGCCTGGTTCACGTTCAATTCAACATGATCCATATCTATTTTCCAATCGATGTTAGTTTTAGCCTGAACTGTGTTTGAAATATGTTTAATCAGTTTCTCGATATCCTTATTCAGTGGAATGTCGGAGAAATTGTGAGTTTCATACAGCAATTCATGGACAATTGCGATGGATTTGATTCGGCTTTGGCTATTTGTCAAATGCTCGGAAACTTCATTGTTATTCGTTTTTGAAGCGTGCAGTTGCATAATTCCCGAGATCAAAGCAAGATTATTCTTTACTCTGTGATGTATTTCCATCAATAGGATTTCTTTCTCTTTAAGAGATTTTTGAATCATCTCTTCAGCCCTGACCCGATCAGAAATATCAATCCCCATTCCCAAAACTAAATCTTTCTCTTCCTGGCGAATCCGGGAACAAGTTAAATAATAGTAAGGCTGTAGACCTTCTTTGGTATTCAGTTGAGAAGACAATGAGGCACTGCCATTTTTAAAAGCACTTTCAACTGTTTTCCTGACCTTATTCTGATCTTCCTCAGTGTATAAATCCTGAAGTCTCATTTCTGCAAGCTCATCAGCGGTATATCCAAGAATAGTTTGCAGTTTTTTATTAACCCGGATAATTTTTTTATCCTCAGAAAGAATAAAAAATATTCCAGGCAAACTGTTGATAATTTGGTCATTCAGATGAACCTCTTTTTCAAGATCTTTCTCATAGCTTATTCTTTTTGTTATGTCTCTCGTTGAGGCTTGAATTTCATGTACCTCTCCAGTTTCCGGGTGCCGGAGTATTCTGCTGGTGGTCTCCACCCATTGCCACTCTCCATCTTTTCGTTTTATCAGATATTGAAAAATATTTATATCAGGATTGTCCTGGTGGTTTTGGCGTGACTTCTCAATAACATCCTGATGATCGGGGTGGATATAATCAAAAACCGACGTGCCCACAAGTTCCTCCGGTTCGTATCCCAAAACATCTTTGCTCGAGGGAGATACGTATAAATATTCCCCATCTGGTTTATTACGGCTAATCATATCGGTAGAGTTTTCTGTGAGCAAACGGTAGTTTTCTTCACTCGTTTCTAATGATTCCTCTGCCTGTTTTCGCCTTCTTTTCTCAGCGGCTTCCTCAATAGCCCGGATCGCTATTTGAGCAAGGCGTTTTTCTGTATTGTTCTTGATTAAAAAATCAATCGCTCCTGCTTTTATCACTTCTACGGCTTTTTCTTCCCCGATTGTCCCTGAGATAATAATTAAGGGAACCTCCTTGCAGTATTGATTTCTAAGACGAATAGCATCTATTCCATTGAAATCGATCAGCCGATAATCCGAAAGAATCAAATCGAGTTTTAAAGTCTGAAGCGATTCTTCATAAGCTTCTCTATCATGAACAAGCGTAATTTCCCCGAAGCCCTCTCCTGAACGAATAAGATATTCTTTCATCAATTGGGCATCTACTTGATTGTCATCAACAATTAAAATTTTATATCCCATATTCGCATTCTCCGTTGATTTATCTATTCCCCGGTTGATTCAGCAACAGCCAGTAAAAACCAACATCAGCGATTGAATCCAAGAACTTCTCAAAATTAACAGGTTTTACGATGTAGCTGTTTACTCCGTATTCGTAGCTCTGTACAATATCATTCTCTTCCTTTGATGAAGTAAGTATCACAACCGGTATTTTCTTTGTTTCGGGATGTGTTCGAATTTCTTTCAGAACTTCCAGTCCATCCACTTTAGGCATCTTCAAATCCAGTAAAACCACTTTTGGTTTGTCTTTTATAGATCTTTGCTCGTAACGCCCTGTAGCAAAAAGGTATTCCAGGGCTTCTTCACCATCCCTGACCCATTGTACATTATTGGAAAGGTTTCTTTTTTTGAGGGCGCGGATCGTTAATTCTGCATCCCTCGGGTTATCTTCACATAATAAAATTTCAACTTGATTAGGCATGATTATTTGATGTTATTTGCTGCTTTAAAATTGGTAGTGAAAAATAAAAAGTACTTCCTTTTCCGAGTTCGCTCTCTGCCCACACATCGCCACCATGGCGATTAACAATTCTTCGAACAAGAGCCAAGCCAATTCCCGTACCCTCAAATTCATCATCCCGATGAAGCCGTTGAAAAACCCCAAAAAGTTTGTCGGCATATTTTGTGTTAAAACCCACCCCTTTGTCTTCCACAGAAAACACAACCTGTTCGGTTGCCTTATCCAGTTTTGAAGTAACATTAATTTTGGGCTCTTGATCCGCCGCGCGATACTTCACTGCATTCCCCAATAAATTCACCCAAACTTGCTGCAGAAGAGATTTATCACCGCAAACCTCATGAAGCGAACTACAATTATAATTTATATTAAGGCCTTTATGGGCATCCCGGATTTTATCCATCACATGGTCAGCCAGCTTTTTCATATCTACCGGTTCAATGATTTGTTCTTTCCTGTTCAAACGCGAAAAAGAAAGTAAATCATCAATCAAATTCCCCATCCGGGTGGCTTCATCTTTTACTATACTTAAAAACCGCTGCCCGTCATCATCCAATTTGTCGTAGTAATCTTCAAGCAGAATGGAGGCATAACCGTCAATCGCTCTAAGTGGCGCTCTTAAATCGTGAGAAACACTGTAACTGAATGATTCCAGTTCTTCATTGCTCCTCTGTAGTTCTTCGCTTTTTATATTTAACTCAAGTTCTTGCCGATATTTATCGATGAAAAACCGCACCTTGCTTAAAAGAACTTCAGGCTCAAAAGGCTTGGTAATGTAACTGAAAGCCCCTTTTCGGTATCCTTTAAAAATATTTGCACTGTCTGTGTAAATGGCCGATATAAAAATGAATGGCAGATTAGCCGTTTTTTCTTCCTGCCTTAAAATCTCTGCCAATTCATAACCGTCCATATCGGGCATTTGAATATCCAGCAGAGCAAGGGCAAAATTATGATGAAGCGTCAGTTTTAAAGCTTCATTTCCACTATTTGCTTTGTACAGCAAAACCGGTAAATCTTCAAGAAGCCGTTCCAATGCCAGCAGATTTTCATCCCTGTCATCAACCATCAAAATTTTCGGTTTATTTTGATGAAGTACTTTTAGCTCTCGATATTTGTCGTTTTTAATCATCGATTATTTTTTAATCCAAATTCTCATCAGGGATAGTAGCCGTTCAAGATCAACGGGTTTTGTGATATAGTCATCCGCCCCGGCATCGAGACATTTTTGCCTGTCGGTTTTCATGGCTTTTGCAGTTAAAGCAATGATGGGCAAATCCCGAAACTTGCTTTGCTTTCGAATCTGTCTCATACATTCATAACCGTCCATTTCGGGCATCATAATATCCATCAGGACTAAATCCACCACACCCTCATCTAATTTTTTCAGAGCTACACGGCCATTTTCTGCCTTGTCGATTTCCAGGCCTTTCTCTTTCAGCACTTTCGAAAGCGCAAATACATTGCGCATATCGTCATCCACAAGCAAAACCTTTTTATCCCTGAACACAGATTCTTTATCGTAAAGACTTGTGATAATATCCTGTTTGTTTTGGGGTAGATTTTTCACAGTTCTGTGCAGGAACAGGGCGGTTTCATCCAGGAGACGTTCTTCACTTTTTATCCCTTTTACAATAATGGTTTCAGCATACTGCTGTAATTTGTCAACTTCCTCTTTGGTGAGCTCTTTCCCCGTATACACAATAATGGGCGGTAATTTTTCCTGGTAATCCTCCTCAAGTTTTTGGATGAGATCAAATCCACTGATATCCGGCAACCCGATATCCAGGACAATGCAATCAATACGGTTTTTTTCTAACTGCTGAAAAGCTTCTTCTGCCGTTCCTGCCTCAAAACATTTCACATCTCCGTTACCGATTAATTTTACAATCGACTTGCGCATTGTGTCGTTATCCTCTATCACAAGAAGATTTTTCATTTTCCTGTTGATAAAATCTTCAATGCGACCGAAAGCGCCCTGAAGCTGATCTTCGGTTACCGGTTTTGTAAGATATTGAACAGCACCTGATTTAATAGAATCCAGGGATTTTTCTTCAGCAGAAATAATGTGAACCGGAATATGGCGTACATCTGGATTTCCTTTGAGTTCGCGCAGTACCATATGCCCGTCAATACCGGGTAAGTTCAAGTCCAAAATAATGGCCGTTGGCTGATATTGATTTGCCAGTATAAGTCCATCCTCACCGGTGGCTGCAGAAATGAATTTGAACCCTCTCTCCGTTGCCTGTTTTCCAAGAATTTTTGCAAAATTCGCATCATCCTCAATGATGAGAATGGTATCATCTGATTCTGATATATCTTCCCGATTGTCATCAATCGTTGGGAAATCAACAAAACGGGTATTTCTTACAGTGATATTGTTGGATTTTACAGTTACTTTAGCGGTCTTTTCTGATGTCTTGTTTCCGTCTGATTTGAGTGTCAAAGGAATTGTAACTGTAAACGTTGCCCCCTTCCCTTCCGAACTTTCGAGAGTCATTTTCCCGCTCAGCAATTTTGCAAGCTCCCTGGAGATGGAAAGGCCCAAACCGGTTCCACCATATTTCCGGGATGTTCCTCCGTCGGCCTGTTGAAAAGCCTCAAAAATCAAATCCTGCTTCTCCTGTGGAATACCAATGCCCGTATCGGTTACGGCAATAGAAATAAACTCATCGGCATTCCTGGTAAAATCGATTTTAATTTCACCGTTAGCCGTAAATTTCAATGCGTTCGACAACAAGTTCTTCAGGATCTGCTCAAGGCGCTGGCGATCTGTATAAACGGCCTCTGGCACTTTCTCATGAATATTGGTGATGAGATTAAGTCCTTTTTTTTCAGCCTGTTTTTTGAAATTCCTGGAGAGGTCATTGGCTAATTCATTTATGTTTACCTCGCTCACATTCAGTTCCATTTTACCGGACTCAATTTTAGAAAGATCGAGGATTTCATTAATCAGTTCCAGCAAATCGCGGCCGCTTTTTTCTATTACTTCTGCGTTCTCTAATTCATCTTCGCTGAGGTTCCCATTCTTGTTTCTCTTGAGATCGCCTGCAAGAATCAACAAGCTATTTAACGGTGTACGAAGTTCATGGCTCATATTTGCCAAAAACTCACTCTTGTACTTACTGCTGATTTCAAGTTGTTCAGCTTTTAATTCTATTTCTGTTCTCGCTCTTTCCAGGTCATGATTTTTCTGTTCTACAACCTGAGTTTGCTCTTCTAATTCTTCATTGGCTACTCTCAATTCCTCTTGCTGTTCTTTGAGGCTGTGTGCCTGTTCTTCAAGCTCTTCATTGTTTTGTTCCAGTTCTTCTTGTTGCTGCTGGAGCTCTTCACTCTGGAGTTGAGTCTCTTCGAGAAGTTCCTGGATTTTCTTACGGGCAATGGCAGAATACATCGAAATGCCAACGTCCTCCATGCTCGATTCTAAAAACTCGATCTCTTTTTGAGCGAAACTTTCAAACTTGCCAATTTCCACAACTCCCAAAGGCTTATTATCTATAATAAACGGAATAGCCAAAATATTTTTGGGAGGTGCTTCTGTGATAGATGACTTGATGCGTATATAATTTTCATCTATTTCAGTAAGCGTAATTGTCTGTTTATTTGATGCTGCCTGACCAATCAACCCTTCACCAAATTTAAATGAATTTTTTTCGCCTGCTGTACTGAAAGCGTACTTTCCGATCAGCTCCAGTTGCTCTTTATCATCATTAAATAAGTACAAAGCCCCTATACTTGCAACTACATAAGTTGTTAGAAATTTGATGATTTTATTGGCAAGCTCCTCAATTCCCTGATCCCCTCTCGTTACATTATTTAGTTTATTTTGTCCCCGGGTAAACCAATCATAAAGCTGATTTTCTTCCTGAGTCTTCTTCAATGAATTACGCATATTTACCAGCGCTTCTCCCAGTTTTCTCATCTCTCCGGAACCTGTCACCGGAACCGAAGTCGTCAGGTCCCCATCACCTATATTCTTGGCTACTTCCACAGCTTTCGATAAAGGTGCGGTAATAGAGTTTGTAATAATTACAGCCAAGACAAAACCTATCAGCACACCAGCGGCTAAAAGCAGCCACGCAATATTATTAAGCAGTGTGATTTCCTGATCGATTGTAGCAAAATCCTGCTGCAGCAATCGTTCATGATTTTCTACCAGCGCTTCGAGAACTCGTTCGATTTGTTCATTTAAAGCAAACAATTCTCCGTCTAAGATGTTGGTAGCTTGTTCTAAATCCGTTGTGGCGAGAGCTTCCACCTCATTCTGCAATTGTTCGAGGCGGGAAATTAATGGCGCTAATTCAGCTAAGCGTTCAACATTTTCCGGGTTTGTCCAATCTTCAGATATTTCTTGCAATCTGTTTATATTTGGCCGTATCTCATTTTCCCATGTCTCTTCCCGGTCTACTTTAAATGAATCTCTCTGTAAAATTGTCCAGCCTCTCAAATCGGCCATACTTTCATTTATTCCATCTGATAATTCAAGGCCGGCACGGGCTGATGAGTATCGCTGATCCCTGATAAAATCAGAGATATTATTTATATCCTGAATCAAGTAAATAGTAATAAAGACTGCAATCGCCAGTACGATTGTTAACAAACCGAAGCCGAGTCCAATTTTCTTCCTCAGCGTATCAATCCTCAAATTCATAAATGCGTTGATTAGAATGTGTGGTTAATAAAAAATCAAGAATTTCCTCAGGTGACAGAATGTAGTCCGGATCAGCTGCTTTGATAGCCGATAAAGGCATAGACACAACATCAGCCGTATCCGGATCCTGGACAATTGTTACACCACCCTTTTTTTTGATGTAGCGAAGTCCCAAAGCTCCATCAGAATTTCCACCCGTACAAACAATGCCAATTAGTTGATCTTTGCAGGATTCTGCCGCCGTTTCAAATAATACATCCACTGCAGGACGGGCATAATTCACTCGTTCGTCTACCGTAAGAGTCAGTGTTAAGTCTGGCTCAAGTAACAGGTGATAATTTGCCGGAGCAATATAAACGGTGCCCTCTCTGATTTGCTCTTTTTCATCTGCTTCTTTCACGGTTATCTGAACCCGATCATTTAAAAGACCAGCCCAACTTCCATCAGAAGTATCCGCCACGTGGAGAACTACAAGAATCGGTAGCGAAAAATCAGCTGGAAGTGATCTCACCAGCATAGAAATTATTTCCATCCCGCCAGAAGAAGCGCCAATTACAATCGCCTTGTATTTTTGATCTCGGCTCATCCGTTGTATTTCTTCTTAAAAATTTTTTGCTTCTTGCTGACCGGTTCAAAAAACTGGCCATATTCGGAAAACTGAATACTTTCTTTACTCCCCAAACATAATATCCCACCATTTACAAGACTGGAATGGAACAGTTTATGCACCCTGTTTTGCAGTTGATTGTTGAAATAGATCAATACATTTCTGCAAATAATGATTTGGGTTTCGGCAAAATCACTATCCGTTACAAGGTTATGGTTGGCCCAGACCACATTTTTTTTAAGGGACGAATCCATGATGGCTGAATCATACTTGGCATGGTAATAATCTGAAAACACGCCTTTGGCGCCCGATGCCTGATAGTTACGGGCGTACTTTTTCATATTTTCAGATGAAAAAATTCCTTGCTCAGCTTTTTTTAATGAATACTGGTTAAAATCAGTGGCATATATTTGGGAACGATCATACAAATTCTCTTCCTTTAAAAGGATTGCCATGGAATAAACTTCCTCTCCGGTACTGCATCCTGCATGCCAGATTTTTATGAACGACCATGTTTTTAAAATGGGTACTACTTTCTCTCTTACCATCTTGTAAAAATCGGGGTCGCGAAACATTTCAGTCACATTGATGCTTAAATCCCGCAAGAGTTGATTGGCCAATTCTTCTTCACGTAACACCCGATGCTGCAAAACACTCACACTTTCGATGTGTGAAAGCTGCATTCGGTTTAAAATGCGGCGCTTTACATGGGCTTTTGAATAGTCACGAAAATCGTAGCCATATTTTAAAAAAACAGCTTCAAGTAACGCTTTAATCTCATAATCAATAATCTGATCGGAGGTTAGCAGACCTTTCGCAGTATTCTCGTTTTTAGACTCCTTCATATGGAATATTTGACCCAGATAAATGAACTGCTCTATAGTCAATGAACAGTTTTAATAAGAAACTACAATCAGCAATTGCTACTCAAAAAAGAACAAAACTCGCTATATCTATACACTATAACAGACCTGACTGACAAACTTCTTTAACTTCTCGTAATTTATAGTCTTTTTAGAAATAATTAATTAAGAATATATAATTTTTAACGAGATAAACAATTTTCCAGAAGTTATTCGGCTGAAAAAGATTCGGATAACACGATTAGCCAGTCGCTCTAACCTGAATTGCCCCAAAGAATTATCTATTTACTCGTCTTCTCTTAAAGTTATTCTACATTCAATCTCTATCGGCTTCATCTGCTCGATATTTTCCCTTGGTTCAATTATCGTCTTAAAACACGATAATCATTAATTATCGTGTTTTAAGACGATAATGTATTTAAACAAAAAAAGCCCTGCTGATTTACAACAGAGCCTCAAAAATTATTGAAAGATTACTTTACGGACAGGCTTCATTTCTGAAGGCAGTATAGCATTGGCGTGATTCTCCGGGAAGTTCGATCCATCCTGAGTCTAGATCTTCGTCCCAAAACGCCTCGATCTCACCATCTCCAGTATTAATTGTAAGAGAGTTTTGAACACCTCCCTTTGAGTAGCCTATTGCTGCAACGCCAAATTCATTAGGATTAGCCGTAACACCAAGATCATAATCCTCTTCAGCTTCAACACTCCAGGTATATGTTAGAACCTCAGAGCTCTGATTTTCAGGCAAATAATAATTCCACTCCCCATTGCTATTATCAGTGGAAGTAAATCCTGTTAAGATTTTATAGTCCTGAACTGAACCTCCGTCCGTTAAATCACCATCATAAATAATCTCCCAGTTAACGCCATCGGCAGTAGAGGAACCTCTCACGGTAACTGTGAGATCAAGGCCCTGTGTCTGACTTGGCGGGGGAGAAATCGTCCAAACACAAGAACCATTCTCAAATTCCGGAGATACACCAGTGAATTTAGCAAAAGTTATTAGTTGAGGAGCAAGAATAAAGACAGCTGAACCGCCAAAGCTCAAATTAGCTTGTCTGGCAGTTTGCTCGACCTGGAAATAAGTTTGGAATTGAGCTTCATCCGCTTCAGGTTCCGTTTGAGAATCGAAGTATGAAACATCAACTGTAACAGGAGCAAATTCAGACGGTAGCGAGATGTTACAACTTTCTTCATCATCGGCTCCGGTTGAATCATCACTGCAAGCATTTAATCCTAAAATCAACCAAAAGGATAGAAATGCAAGTACTAAAAGTTTGTAAGAAGTTTTCATGCTATATGTATTTGAAGTTTTGATTTAATGTTTAAAATTATCATACCGGTATCTGCAGATAATCTACATCGCGCTTCTCCTGCGTATCCAAAGCGTAATTTTGTTGAAAAAGTGCCACTTTTCTCAACACTTATATCATTCAAAAAAAGACCTGAGAGAAGTGTATCATCATGGATTCCTTTTGAAGAAAACCAGAAACCTGTTTTTTTGTTCCATTAGTACAAATGTCCTGACCTGGAATCTCCCAAAAGGAACGAATGGGTTTTACCCTTAAAACTTCTCTCGCTTATCTTTTAACTCCTTGTAAAGCATTTCTCTTGCCCGAAAGATGTGAGCTTTTACCGTACCGAGTGGTAAATCAAGCTGTTCGGCAATTTCCTGGTAACTGAGTTCCTGCAAGTGTCTCATCTCAATTACTTTCCTGTATTTCTTGGGCAAATTGTTGATGGCCGTATGGATAATCTCTTTTCTCTCTTTGCGAATGATATTGCGATCCGTCTCCGCCTCATCGCTGATTTGTATTTCCATTTCGCCATCCCTTGTTTTTACGGGTTCGTTTATGGAAGTTGTATTCAGTTTTTTCTTGCGAAGATAATCAATCGTGTGATTGGTAGTAATTCGATAGAGCCAGGTAGAAAAGGCATAATTTGTATTGTAAGAGCTCAGGTTGTTAAAAGCTTTCATGAAAGCCTCCTGAACAAGGTCTTCTACCTGTTCATGATTACGCACCATTTTCAGAACATGGAAATAAAGCGGTTTCTGGTATTTATCCATTAACTGTTTATAGGCATCCTGATTGCCCTTTATGGCTTGTTTTACAAATTTATCATCTTCCAGGCTGCTCGAGGAGGCATTTTCCCGAACCAGGTTTATATCTGTAGAATTTTCGGAACCGCTCATTCAATCAATTTTTTAAGTACAGATCTTTAAAATAATTTATCAGAAAATATTTCTGAAGGAAAAAAACAATTTACTTGTGCTGCAAAATATCGTAACCTGCAAATTAAACCAAATACACGAGAGGAATATGAAAAATCTACCTTTTATTTTTGTTTTAGCCTTCATTTCATTCGGAATTAGTTTAACAGCTACCGCTCAAGATGTAGAAGGTGATATTTTCCTTGAAGGTGGTTTTGGATATGGCTCCAAAATTCAATCTTTGGCCATCCAGGCTGGCGGATTGTATACAATAAATAGTGAATTCCGTGTCAGTGCTGATGCAATCTATCATTTCCCCGGCAATGATTCTCATGGGCTTGAATTTACCTGGCTGGAAGTGAATACGAACGGCCATTACCTTTTTATAAATCAGGAAGGCATGAAATTTTATTTTTTAGGCGGTTTAAATTTCGCGAAATTATTTTCTGATCACGACGATATCCGGCTACCCAGTGGAGACAGTACAGAACAACTTTATATAGGCCTGAATATTGGAGCAGGTTATGAACTTTCATTGGGATCGGTTTTGGGATTTATTGAAGGAAAATATGCATTGAGTTCTGCCCATCAATTGGTTCTGACCGGAGGGGTAAGAATTCCCATTTAAAATATTTGTTTTTCTGCGTAGATTTGGGCTGTAAAAAATTCGAAGAAAGCATATTTATAAACTTTCGAATCTTACCTTAAGAAGGAGAGAATTTTTTGCAAAAATATGACACAACTCATCGATGTATTTCGCATATACAGCTAAATTGCAAAACTACTATCATAATAACCTAAAATTAATCTCAAACTTACAACTAAATAAAAATGAAAAAGTTACTTACAGTCGGTACACTCGTAATCGGTTTGGCATTCTTGTCAAACACTAACCTATACGCTCAGGAAGTAGGCGATATTTCAATCGGCGGTGGTCTCGCGTATGGTACAGATCTTGAAAATCTTGGTATCCAAGCAAGTGGAACTTATATTTTAAATGAAGATATGAGACTTGGAGCTGATATCATTTACTGGCTTATGGGCTCTGACGACTTTGGTGGCGGCTATGAGCTTTCATACACTTTTCTAGAAATCAATGCTAACTACAACTACATTTTCTACAACGAAAATGACATGATTATTTATGCTCTTGGAACTCTGGGTATTCATTATGGCAAAGTTAATTATGACGGACCAGATTCTGAATTTTTTGGGTCTGTTGACTCTTCTGAAACAGAATTAGGTCTTGGTGTTGGTGCCGGACTTGAATACAATCTCGGATCCGTAAAGTTATATGCTGAACCTCGAATTTTCCTGAGTGGTTTTGATCAATTCTCACTGGCCGCTGGTGTTCGAGTACCGATTAACTAAATAAAACATATTTAGATAAACAGATTTCAAACCCTGATAGATTTTAAAGTCTTCAGGGTTTTTTTATTGATTACCTGCATATCAGGCAAGCAATATTCCATGCCGAATACCGCCGGTTGAAGTAATAATTGAATCCCTGCCGCACCATTGCATTACTTCATTGAGAATCAAAATCCCGGCTAAAACGACTTCTCCCCTGCCCTTTAAAAATCTCGGGTATTTCTTTTCAATTTCTTTTGAAGATGTTTTTGAGAATTCTTCAATAAACTTCTCGACAGCTACTTTTTTTAGTGGAAATTGATTTAACCGGTCAACGTCATAATCATCTAATCCCAGTTCAATGCCCGCAATAGAGGTGATCGTACCCGCAACACCGATCAAATCAAATTCCCCTGCGGGTATTTCCTGATCAGTCAACAAACTACGGATTTCAGATTGTGCCTGATGAATCTGTTGTGATGTCGGCGGATCATTCTCAAAAAAACGTTCTGTAAACCGTACGCTTCCCATATCAATAGAAACGGCACTTTTTAAATCGTATCCCTTGCCAAAAGCCAATTCAGAGCTTCCTCCCCCAATATCAAGAATCAGGTTTCCTTTCTCTGATCGATCTTCTAAAACCGATAATGCACCTTTATAGGTTGTCTCGGCTTCTTCAGAACCACTCAGGAGACGAATTTCCCACCCTGTTTCTTTTTCTACGGCTTCCATAAAATCATCCCGATTAGAGGCGTCTCGAACAGCACTGGTAGCGGCAACAATTGTCTGAGAGGAAACTCCCGGATAATTGTCGTCCAAATAATTCTTGTATTCCTTCAGATAATTTAAAACACGTTGAATACTATCAGGATGAAGATTCTTCGCTTTATCCACTCCTTTTCCCAACCGCGGAATTCGCTGTTTTTCTTCAAGTGGGTAAATCTTTCCATCACTAATCTCTGCAACCAGTAAAAGAACTGTATTTGTGCCGATATCAATAGAAGCTGAAATCATTCCTTCACTTCGTTCTTTAAGATTTGCATCAAAATCCATTCATCTTCCTGTTCGATAGCGGTGATCTGAACGGACAATGTCTGAACCTTATCGCGCATGACATCTTCATCTTTGTCAAGAAGTCCGGACAGACAGATGATGCCTCCTTCCCTGGTGTGGTTGACAAGAGTCGGCAGGATTTCAAGAAGTACATTTCGGTTGATATTGGCGAGCGTTACATCAAAAATCTCGAGTTCATCCACAGTTTCAATGCCGCCAAACCGGATTTCCACAGACTCATCAACCTGGTTAAGTAGCGTATTTTCACGTGCATTATCACGGCTCCACGGATCGTTGTCGAACCCGACCGTTTTTTTTGCTCCAAGTTTTACTGCGGCAATCGCCAGAATTCCGGTTCCTGTTCCGGCATCCAAAACTCTTTTTCCTTTGAGATTGATTTCCTGTATCTGTCTCAACATCAGCCGGGTGGTTGCATGATACCCGGTTCCAAAAGACATCTTCGGATCGATTTCTAACAGAATTTCTCCATCTGACGGCGCTTCTGTAGACCAAGTCGGTTTTACCAAAAGCGCCCCGATTCGTTGCGGTTGAATCGTCTGTTCCCACGCCTCATTCCAGTTTTGATCGGGAATCTCTTCGAATTCCAAGAATGAATCGCCAGAATAAGCTGAAATCAATTGCTCTAAATATTCTCTGTTTGAATCATTGAATCGCTGTTTGTCGATATAAGCTACAAGCTTGTCATCAAACTGTTCGAATCCATAGAAATCAAGATCCATTAACTCAGCGATGAAAAATTCATGCAGGTCGGGTGACAATTCAAACTCTACTCTTAAGTAATTCATTATGGAATTCGGTTATAAATCAATTCTAAAAGGACATCTCCAACTGCCTGTAAGGTATTTTGATCGATGATGTCCATAGTATCATTTTGCGTATGCCAATAAGGCGGAAATTCAAGTACTCCGGTTGGAGATATCCGGTGATGGATAATATTCACCATTGGGATTCCCGTTAGTCTTTCAACAATATAATGGTCGTCCGCGATTCGCTGTCCCATCTCATTCACAAATAAATCTCCGTAGCCAAATTCCTGTCCAATTACCCAAATTTCATCCACTAAATTCGGTGCTACGTCCATCGAATAACCCTCCTTAAGAAACTGAGCATTTTGTCCTCCAACCATATCAAGAAGAATCCCAAATCGGGGATTATAGCCGGCAACCGGAGGATTATTCCCCCAATATCTCGATCCCAAAAAGTAATTCTCCAAATCCGACTTTTCTCCATAGTCTTCACCGTCAAATAGAATAATATCAACACCGATCGGGAGTTCATACTCGGAAAAGATCGTTGCGAGTTCCATCAAAACAGCTACTCCGCTGGCTCCGTCATCTGCTCCCAAAATCGGCTGATTACGTTTTTCCGGATCGTCTTCTTCATCAGACCTGGGACGGGAATCCCAATGTGCAGCTAGCAAAATTCGATCCTGCTTTTCAGGTCCAAATGCCGCCAGGATATTGTAGAGTTGTAAAGAATCACCATATACTTCCGTTTCAAAAGATTGAACGTATACGGATTGTTTTCCCGCAGTTTCTAAAAAATGATTGCGCAGATATTGGACGGTCTCTCTGTGTGCCTCCGAATTTGGTACCCGGGGGCCGAATGCTACCTGATCTTCAACATATTGATAGGCATGATCAGCCGAAAATTCAGGGACTTCTCTGCCCTGTTTCTGGAATTTGAGATTAGGTTCGGAATTGCAACCGATGATCAGAGTCAGAAGTATGAATACAAGTAAAAATCGAAGTTTCACCATTGTTGGTTTTTTGAGGAATATACAAACTGATGAAGATAGAGAGTAGGCGCTTCACATATGGACAAAACACAAGAGATTCATTCAAGATAAGATTTTCTCTCGCTCATAAGAAAGCTATCCGGATCTTGCTACAATTGTTGCAGAGGATTGATGAACCGGAAAAACAATCGTATCCAAGATATTAACATGAGCCGGGCGGTTCGCCACAAAATAGATAATCTCTGCGATATCCCTGCCGGTGAGAGGTTTCATATTTTTATAGACCTCTTTCGCCTGTTCTTTATCGCCATGAAAACGAACTTCACTGAATTCTGTATCAACCAAGCCCGGCGATACTGCACTTACCCGAATATTAGTGCCCGTTAAATCCATTTTTGTGGCCTGTGTGATAGCTTTTACAGCGTGTTTGGTTCCGCAGTATACAGAGCCTCCCGGATAGGCTTCATGGCCGGAAATCGATCCAATATTAATAATATGGCCTTCATTTCTTTCCTTCATTCTCTCTGAAACAAATCGGGTCATAGAAAGAAGGCCTTTGATATTCGTATCGATCATTTTGTCCCAGTCTTCAAAATCGGCTTCATCTATGGAATCCTTTCCCGAAGCCAAGCCTGCATTATTTAAAAGAATGTCGATAGGTTGAGAAATAGAATCGACACATTTTTTGCAGGCCTCACGGTCTCTCACATCAAAAGAAAAGATTTGAACATCGATGGAGTGTTTTTCCCGGAGGTCTTTTTGAACGGTTTTCAAACGTTCTTCACGACGGCCAGTTAGGATCAGGTTCGCTCCGGATTCAGCAAATACTTCAGCCGAAGCTTTCCCGATTCCGGAGGTGGCCCCGGTAATCAGAATCCATTTGTCCTTCAATCGGTTCATCAAACCGTGGTTTACAATGACTCGAGTTGCTTTGCGGCTCTAAGAATATCTACTTCGCGGAAGGTATTTCCCATAAACTGAATTCCATAAGGAAGTCCGTTTGAATGAGTTCCGGCCGGGACACTAATTCCGCAAATTCCGGCTAAGTTCGCTGAAATCGTATACACGTCATTCAGATACATTTGAAGAGGATCATCTTGATTTTCGCCAAGTTTAAAAGCCGTTGTCGGCGCCGTTGGAGAAACAATGACATCTACTTTATTGAAAGCATCCAGGAAATCCTGTTTAATCAGCCGACGGACTTTTTGAGCTTTGCCATAATACGCATCATAATACCCCGCACTTAAAACATAAGTACCGAGAATAATTCTCCGCTTCACTTCTGTACCAAATCCTTCTGTTCGGGATTTTTTATAGAGACGGATCAATGGCGAATCGATATTGGCTGTTTCAAAAGCCGAGGCGTTCTCAGCTGCCTTTTTTAATTCTTTGCGTTCTTTCGCGAGTTCTTCCTCCACTTTCTCGAAATCGGCGCGATGGCCATATCGAATACCATCATACCGGGCAAGATTGCTTGACGCTTCAGCCGTAGCCAAAATATAATATGTGGCTATGCCGTATTTCATATGAGGAAGTGTTACAGGAACCAATTCAGCCCCATCTTTTTCAAGATCTTTGAGGCGTGACTCAATTCCTTCCCGGATTTCATCATCCAAACCTTCGCCAAAATATTCTTTGGGAACACCGATTTTCAATTTTCCGGATGAATCCTCAATTGCTTTTGAATAATTCTCCACCGGCTTATCAGAAGAAGAATTATCCATCGGATCATCACCGGCTAACTGTTCGAGAAGAAGAGCAGCATCCGTTACATTTTTTGCAAATGGACCAATACAGTCAAAGGAAGAAGCATAAGCTACAAGGCCATATCTGGAAACGCGGCTGTAAGTAGGTTTCAAGCCAACTACACCGCAATACGATGCAGGCTGGCGGATTGAACCACCGGTATCAGAGCCGAGTGCTGTATCACACATATTGGCGGCCACTGCAGCGGCACTTCCTCCACTCGACCCTCCCACAACATAATCCGTATTTACTGGATTCTTTGAAGGACCGTAAATGGAATTTTCGGTTGATGAACCCATTGCGAATTCATCCATATTGGTACGCCCGATCAGAATGGCATCTTCCTTCTTCAATTTCTTTATGACAGTGGCATCATAAACGCTTTCAAAATTGTGAAGGATATGACTGGCGCAAGTCACTTTTTTGCCTTTTTCGCAGATAACATCTTTAACACCAACTACCATGCCGGCAAGCTTTCCAGCCGTACCGGCCTTTATTTTTTGCTGTACTTCCGATGCCTGTTTTCGAACATCATCTTCATTTACATGAACGAAGGCATTTACCTCCGTGTTAGATTTACCAATTTCCTGGAGATATTCTTCGCAGATATCGGTAATCTTTCGTTTGCCTGATTGTAGTTGCTCTTGAACGGAGAGCAGAGTATTCATTGAGAAATGTTAATTTTTTTCTACTTGTTCTTGTTCTTTTTCAGTGTATTTGGTGGAATTCGAGACATCTTGCTTCCCTTTATCAATTTCTTTCTTGATATCATCGGAAGCTTTTCGAAATTCATTAATACCTTGACCAATTCCGCGTGCAAGCTCTGGAATCCGCTTTGCGCCGAACAGGAGTAAGATCACAAGAACAATGATCACCATTTCAAAACCGCCTGGCATACTCATACAATAATCCTCATTAATTTGAATTGTTATAATGTAACTAGGGCAAAGATAAAAAATATTTGCCTTACCTATTAGAAGTGTCCGAAAAAATGTTTTAAATTTTATTCGAATTTTATTTGCATTTCTTCCTCACAACTCTTTTATAGCTATTCGAAATATATTTGCATTAACAGATTAAGATTAAAAATATTTTATTATGATTTGGACAGTTGAATTAGCTGCTGCACTTGATGAAGCACCCTTCCCAGCCACAAGAGAAGAATTGATCGAATGGGCTGAGAGAAACGGACTCCCGCAGCAAGCCATTAATAACCTTTACGAGCTCGATGAAATCGAAGAAGGTGAAGAAACAATTTATGAAGGAATTGAAGATATTTGGCCCGATTACATCCGTAAAGAAGATTTCTTTCACGGCGAAGAAGACGAAGGGTTTGATTACGACGACGTATAAAGACGTAAAAATAGTCTTTATACTTTTTCTATTCAATTTCCTGCAATTATAACCGTTCGTAATTAAGAAAATATCATTTGACACTATTAATCTGATTGCGTGAGAAATTTCTTACCGCTATTCCTTTGCCTGCTGTTTTTGATTCTTTTACCCTGTTTGGCAAATGCTCAAAATACAGGCCAACAGGGCGAAGGCTCTTCTGATGGAGAAAATGAGGTTGTACGGATTGTACGGTTTACAGGAAACGAAAACGTCTCCAATACCACACTGCAAACACTTGTAAGAACGCGTACTAACCGGGAATTCCTAGGGATTCCCAGGTTTACGCCATGGTATTACTTTAACAGATGGTTTGGAGTTGGAGAAGAACCGGCTCTGCTGGATCGTGCTGTGGTTGCTAACGACATCAATAGAATTGAGGTTTATTACGAGAACCTTGGCTATTTCGATGTAAGCGTTGATACTACAATCGTTGAGTACAGCCAAAACCGGTTTGAAGTATCCTTCCTGATTGATGAGGGCGAGGCGTCTTATATACAAACGGTGTCTTTTACCGGACTACCTGAATTCCAACAAGAAGGAAAACTCGAGAACTTCTATAGACAAAGTGTTTTTGAGGGTGAAAGATTAAACGATTCTACATTTGTTTTTAATGACAATTATCGGGCGCAGCAATTACGCGAAGAACAGACGCGTATCATCGATTTTTTGAAAAATAACGGCTATGCTTCCGTCTCCCGGGATTCAGTTCGGGCTTTGGTCAAAGAGCAAGAAAACGCCCCTCAACAACTGGATGTTCTTTTTGCAGTTAATCCCGGAGAAATTTTCAGGTTCGGCGATGTACACATTGACCTTCGCGGACCAGACAGCGAAGAAGTGTTTGATGACTCTACCACAGCCGAAGGTCCACCCCATACTGAACCGGGATATACCATTTACATGAGAAAAGAAGATTCAGCTCAGTCTAAATTCAGTCTTCTCACAGAACAAATCCGTTTTACCCCCGGTGCTACTTTCGATCAATCCGCCTATCTCCAAACCATCAATTCTTTCCAGAATCTTGGAAATATGGTTATTGACAGATTTGGTTTGAGTGAAGAAAACTCGCTCCCCGACTATACTCAAACGGATATCCCGGTACATTTCAGCCTTCAAACTCTCCCAAAACATTCTTTACGAATGGAATTTTTCGGAATGAAACGATATGGATTCGGAACCGGTGTCGGAGCAAATTATAACAACAACAATCTTTTTGGCCGTTCTGAAAGTTTTACACTTGGGATCAATACAAATTTTGAGTTTGTTTCCGCACGGACTCTCAGCGAAATTGCCCCGGAAGACAGCTCCGGAAGGCGAACATCAACCGGTTCAGAAATTTTCCAGAGCTATGAAGTTCGTGCCGAATATTCTGTACCCAGACTCAATTTTCCATTCGTTTTTTTGACGGATGCTGATTTCATCGAAAGTGCCCGAACACGATATACATTGTCGTATAGCCAGTCCAATCAACTTTATTTTGATATCAATTCGGATATTCGGTTTAATCTTCGCTATGAGTTCAGACATTCACCAAGACTGATTAGTTTTCTTGATCTCATTGAACTGGACGTAGTGGATACAACACCGTCGTCTCAATTCCGTCTAAATCTGATTGATGAATTTGGTGAGGGATCAATTGAACTTTTGCGCATTCAACAGGATTTCGAACCCCAGTTTTCGTCCATTTTAAGGTATACTCTCAGAAGCCAGAACACAGATCTCATTCAACGGGATTACGGTTATTTTTTCGAATATTCCATCGCAATTGCCGGAAACGTTCCCCATACGATTGACCGTTTTATAGTAACCCCGGGAACCATTGAAGGTGCCATTCCCTCGCCTTTCGGCATTTCGACCAATGAATTAGCATATAGTCGATTTATCAAACTCTCGGCAGATTATCGGCGATATTTTCCGCTCTCGCCAAACACTGTTTTTGCCATCCGTGGATTTGTCGGAATTGCCCATCCTTACGGAGGCAGTGAAACGATTCCGTTAAACCGACGCTTTTTTGCCGGCGGCAGTAACGATATTCGCGGATGGAATCCGTTTCGACTTGGGCCTGGCAGTATCAGTCCCGACGAAGTGAGCATTCCCGGCGGTGAAATCAAACTGGCTCTTTTTAAAGAGTTCCGACACACAATCATGCGTAACGTATTAGGCGCCAATTGGATGGCTGCCTGGCATACCGATGCCGGGAATGTTTGGTACGGACCAGAAAACACCTTCCGAAGTGAAGAAAATATAGAACTGCTCAATGATGGTAAATTTTACTTAGATTCCTTTTATAAGCAGATTGCAGTGGGTTCGGGTTTCGGACTTAGGTTCGATTGGGAGTATATAGTCGCCCGATTCGATTTAACATTCAGGGTTCACGACCTGGAAGAAGGCTGGTTTAATAATCGGGCTGCATATTTTAGTTTTGGAATTGGCCATTCATTTTAAATCTATCAGGTATGTTTAAGAAAAGTGATTTTAAAAAAATGCGGAATCAAGGCAACATCGTATTCAAATCCAATTTGTTGAAAGATTTGACACCGTTTGAAAGATACGAGTTGTTGCAGCTCTGCCATCGAAGAAAATTTAAGGAAGGAGAATTCATCTATCATCAGAATGATCCCGGGGCCGGCATGTATTTTATTGAAGAAGGGACTGTAAGGTTGATTGTATCACGCAACTCAGAATTATCGGATGATGAAAAATTCACGCTCGATATTCATGCGCCATCCGAAATTGGTATTATGGCGGTTGGATATGAAATCCCGCGAATGTCAACCGCACAATGTATCACCGAAAGCACGCTTTTGGGTTTTTTCAAACCCGATTTTGAGACCTTAAAAAAGAGAAATCCAGAAACCGCAGTAAAATTCCTTGAAGCCGTTTCTACTCAAACAATGAAGCGGTTTGAGCAAAGCATTGATAAACTGAAAGAGTGTTCGGATCTAAAAACAGCTTTTTCCATTCTCTTTCACGAACACCAGGAATCCTAAGAAATCGAGTAGTATTCATGTCATTAAAGAAGGGCCAGGTTATTAATCTGGAGATTGAGTCCACAGCATTCAAAGGAAAAGGCATTGCCAAACACGATGGAATTGCAGTGTTTGTACCCGGCACAGCTCCCGGCGATACGGTTGAAGCACGGATCGTTCGCAAGAAGAAAAAGTTTCGGGAAGCTAAAGTTCTTGAGATTTTAGATCCATCTCCTATTCGAATCACTCCAACCTGTTCTCACGCCAGTACTTGTGGCGGTTGTACATGGCAGCATATTCCTTACGAAAAACAGCTTGAGTTTAAGGAACAGCATGTGCGCGATCATATGGAGCGAATTGCCGGTCTCGATCCCGATATTGTTCAAACGATCATAGGCTGTGACCGGTCTTTATACTACCGCAACAAAATGGAATACAGTTTTGGAACCCGCCGTTGGCTGTCTGATGAAGAAATCCAGGCTGATAAGTTCGTAGATGATTCGGGATTTGCAGCCGGCCTTCATGCTCCCGGACGATATGACAAGATCTTAAATCTTCGGGAGTGTCATCTCCAGGATCCGATCTCATATAGACTTCTGGACTTTGTTCGAAATTATTGCAAAGAGCATTCCATCCCGGCTTTCGATACTCATGAAAAAACAGGCTTCATGCGCCACCTGGTCATTCGTACCTCTCATCATACAGATGATTTGATGGTAAATTTTGTGACTTACAAAGACGATGCTGATATCATTCAGCCGTTGGCGAATGCACTTCAGGAAAATTTTCCGGAGATCACAACGATTATTAATAATATCAATGATCAACCCAATCCCACAGCCGTTGGCCGGTACGAAAATGTGATTTACGGGCCCGGCTATATTGTGGATAATATAGGTCAGCATTCATTTAAAATAGATGCGAATGCATTCTTTCAAACCAATACACGCCAAGCAGAAAAACTATATTCCGTGGCGAAAGAATATGCTGATTTAAAATCCGGCTCAAAGCTCTTCGATCTCTACTGTGGTGTGGGAACTCTCACACTTTTTATGGCTGATTCTGTAGAAAAAGCGGTTGGGATTGAACTGGTTGATGTGGCCATTAAAAATGCCAAATTCAATGCTAGGGAAAACTCCGTAGAGAATACCGAATTTGTTCTGGGTGATATGAAGGATACCTTTAACGAACCGTTCCTTGAAAAGTATGGTCGCCCGGATTGTATTATTACCGATCCGCCACGATCAGGTATGCATCCGGATGTAGTTCAACAACTTTCCGACCTAGCCGTGGATACGCTTGTTTATGTAAGCTGTAATCCTTCCACAATGGCGCGCGATTTAAAGGAGTTAAAAAACAACTACCATATCGAACAGGTTCAACCTGTGGATATGTTTCCACAAACATATCACATAGAAACTGTGGCCAGGTGCACAGAGAAAGTCTCCACTTGAGGGATTCTCACAAACCAAAGTTCCATTAAAACCTTTTTTGGTTCAAACAAATGTCTAAAAAAGTAGCCATTATTGGTGCCGGAATCGGAGGTTTGGCCGTTGCCTCCCTCCTTGCCCATAAAGGTTACGAAGTAACGGTTTTTGAAAAGAATTCGATGCCGGGCGGAAAAATGAATCAGGTTGAAATGGGCGGCTACCGGTTTGATACGGGCCCCAGCCTCCTTACAATGCCCTTCGTTCTTCAAAAACTATTTGATGAGTGTGAGGATGATATTGATAATTATCTCACTCTTATAGATTTAAATCTCTTATGCAGATACTTTTATCCTGATGGAGTTATATTTGACAATTATTCAGATCCGGACAAAAGCATTCAGCAAATAGAGAATTTCGCCCCAAAAGACGCTGGATCGTATCAAAAATTCCTTAACTATTCCGAAGAACTTTACGATCGTACGGCTAATGCTTTCCTCTTTAATCCGCTTTACAGGGCTCGGGATTTGTCCAATCTAAACTTCATGGATTTACTCAGGATCGATGCCTTTACCAGTGTTTCAAAAAAAGTAGACAGCTATTTTTCAACGCCCTATCTTCGAAATTTTTTTAAAAGATTTACAACATACAACGGCTCCTCTCCTTTTAAAGCACCGGCTACGTTGAATGTCATTCCACATGTGGAATTAAACCAGGGCGGTAATTATGTGAAAGGCGGGCTCTATAAAATTGCTGAATCGATTCACAGACTTGCCGAAAAACAAGGTGCAACTTTTCGATTTAATGCTGAAGTAAAAACGATTCATCAAACAGAAAAAAGGGTTTCCGCAATTGAACTGACCGACGGTAGTATTTTTGATACAGATCTTCTTTTTTCGAATGCGGATGCAACGGAAACGTTTCTGAATCTTCTGCCGGAGAATAGTGTATCAAAGCGAAGACGTAGCAGACAAAAAACCATTGAGCCTTCTTGCTCAGGATTTGTAATGCTATTAGGCTGCAGGAAAAAATGGACCTCCCTAAAGCACCATAATATTTTCTTTTCGAATGATTATAAAAGAGAATTTGAGGACATTTTTGATCGGAAAGTTATGCCAACCGATCCCACGATATATGTAGCAAATACATCAGCTACCGATCCTGATGACGCTCCAAATGGAAGCTCAAATTTGTTCGTATTAGTCAATGCTCCGTATCTCACGAATAAACAAAATTGGGACGAAATAGAAAATACGTATAGAGATCTTCTAATCAGAAACCTGGAAGAAAGAAGTCTGATTGAATTGCGAGAATCCATTGAATACCAAAAGGTTATAACTCCCAATGACTTTTTTAAAAAATACAAATCTAACAAGGGCAGTATTTATGGAACCTCATCTAATAATAAATTATCAGCATTTGTAAGGCCACGAAATAAAGAGAGAACATTCGAAAATTTATACCTTGTTGGTGGAAGTACACATCCCGGGGGAGGAATTCCGCTGGTCATTCAGTCAGCATTTAATGCTGTCTCCCTTTTGAATCGTAGTCATAAAAAAAGGCGTATGTATTAAAACACACGCCTTCATTCCTAAATTAAAAATTATAAAGAAATTAATACCCGAGGTTTTGTTGCAATGTACCTTCACTAAGGTCAATCTGACGTTGAGGTATTGGATAGTATTCATTTCTAAACTGGCCATTCGCAAATTCAGAACCAGGGAATACACTACCTTCATAAATATAAAAGTCGGATAGCACTTCTTGAGCAACTCCCCATCTTACAAGGTCGAAGAATCTATGCCCTTCCATGGCTAACTCGAGTTTTCGTTCAAATCGAACCGCTTCTCTGGCTGTATTAGTGTCTGACCAAGGTATTGTATATTGAGAAATATTATAATTTGGTTCAGAATATTCATTCCAGCTACTAATATTACCTGGATCACCTCCGATGAATGTAAAAGTTGTACCAGTATCTTCGCGAACCACCCATTCACCAGCTTCTACTTCTGTAGTAAGCATTTCAGACTCATTGTTCACAACAGCGCTAGCAAAGCCCCTATTCAAATCATTATCAACCCATGATTCCGGTCTGGAAGCACGCTCTCTGACGCGATTTACATAGGTTTGCGCTTGTTCTAAAGAACCAGTTTCAACTTCTGCTTCAGCCGCCATTAATAATACGTCCGCAAACCGAATAACAGGGATATTAATTGCTGTTCCCGGAGCCCAGGATCGATTATCTGCATATTGGGCCTCTTGCGATTTCCAATAGATATTTTTCTTTGCATAATATGGCCCACCGAAATTCTGATCACGAACCCATCTTTGTCCGGGGAAAGGGCCCCAATCATGATATGGAACTCCTCTACGGCCAACCGTCCAGTCAAGTCTGGGATCAAGTTCCCCGCCATACATATCAAATTGTTGACTTGAGGTTACGCCAAGATCATTTTTTACTATTTCATTATTATACCCATCAATTAAAGGTAAGCCGTCTTGAGTACGATAAGAGTTCACAAGATCCTGGGTTGGGGAATAAAAACCGCAGCAACGAAAGGTAGAGGCATCTTGGGGAAAATTTAACATCATACCAAAATTTGCATTATTAATGCCTCCCGTACCATCATTGGCCACTTGTTCTATAGAAAAGACTGCCTCGGGCAATCCATCTTCCATGCCGGGATTCCAATTATCCCAAAACCCATTTGCAAGATCATATGAAACCCCTTGACTTGTTACCCCATTGGGAATTATCTGATCATACAACGATTTGGCCTCATTCCATTTTTCCTGATAGACATATGTTCTTGCTAAATAGGCAGCAGCAGCCCATCTATTTACCCGTCCCCGTTCACCATGGGTTTCTGGTAAATTATCGAATGCATATTGAAAATCAGCTTCAATATTTGGCCAAATTTCCGAATCATTTGGTTGGTTCAGATCTTCTGTGGTTTCGTCAATCCAAGGAACTTTGTTGAACATTTTCCGAAGTTCAAAATAATAGTGTCCTCGCAAAAAACGGGCTTCACCTCTTGCTCTTGCAATTTGATCCTCCGACATGTCTTCTACCTGTTCCAGTAGAGATAGAGTAGCATTTGCTCTACTTATTCCTTCATAAAGAGCTTTCCATTTATTATTGAAGAATGAAGATGTAGGAATAAAGTTTCCTGCCATCATTTCATTAATGGGAGCCTGATCTGCGGGTTCGCTTCCTTTATGGGCATCCCCTCCTACTACACTTCCATAAACCCAATTATGAGGAGAAGTTTCCCACGCATTATATCCTAATCCGGCCCCGTCAAGAGCGGCATATGCTCCTAAAAGTGAGGTCTCAACTCCCTGAGTATTCGCTAAAACCTCTTCGCCTAAGGATCCTTTGGCAGGTACGCTTAGGAAATCCTCGCAGCCATAAAATAACAGTACTGCAATTATTATAGGTGCTACTATATAAGTATATTTTTGGTTTTTCATAGTCTTCGCTATATAATTTTAAAATTATTCTCGATCAAATTGAGATATTGATTCCGAAAAGGAACTGTTTGGGAGTTGGATACTGCCCTTCATCAATTCCAAAATTGGTGGAACCACCTCCACCATCCCCACTGAAAAATCCAATTTCGGGATCGGGGCCATTATAACCTGTAAAGGTTATCAAATTATTCCCCTGAACATATAATCTCACATTTCGGATGCCTGCTCTCTGTAACAAATCAGCAGGTAGTGTATACCCCAGTTGCAGGCTTCGTAATCTCAAATAGGAACCATCTTCGACAAAGTAAGAATTGGGTTCTTCACCTGAACTGAATGACCCACTCGCTTCTTGAATTGGAAGTTGAGCGTTTCGATTTTCTGGTGTCCAGGAATCATTTACAGCGCGATTACTCTTAGCTCCATTAAAATTGCCATAAAAGTCTGTAAACCATTTTACTCCATTCCAGATATCATTCCCCTGAGAACCATACCAGAACATGTTCAGATCAAAGGCTTTATAGTTTAATCCCAGATTCAAACCATATGTAAAATCTGGATTAGGATTTCCAAGGAACGTACGATCATCCGGTGTAATCTGACCATCACCGTTCACATCTTTATAGCGGAATCTTCCAACAGCCATATCTGATTGATAGACAGCCTCTGAATTTCCTGTTTGTTGAACTACAGCAGAATTTGTCTGATCAATTTCGCCCTGATCTTGCCAAAATCCCTCGATGTCATATCCATAGAATGAGGAAATCGACTCACCAACCTGATTCCTGATAAATGGCACACCAAATCTTCGGGTTTCTTGATCAAAGAAGTCTGCGTCATTAGATATTTTGACAATTTCATTATTGTATGAAGTGAAAGTCAACGTTGCATTATATTGCAGACCACCAATTGACCCGCCATTTGTTGACAAACTCATATCTAATCCACGATTTGTCATATTCCCAACATTTACATAGGGCTGAGAAGCTACTCCAAAAGTTCCAATTAGTTCTGGGTTATAGAGAAGATCCGTAACATCTTTCCAGTAATATTCAATGCTCGTTTGAAGTTGATCATTAAAAAGACTGGCTTCAATACCTATATTTGCTGTTACATTACGCTCCCATTCAGCATCTGGGTTACCAATCCTATCAAGCCGAAACCCTTCTGAAGGACTTGAATTGCTACCGTCTATAGCATAAAAAGAGTTTCCTTGATCACTAGTGAAAAGCGTAAATGCATTGGCAGGATCAACATTAATCTGATTACCCATTACTCCATAACCAGCAATCAATTTAAGATCCGTAAGCCAATCTATATCCTGCATAAAGTTTTCCTGACTTATTCTCCAACCTACACTTACTGCAGGAAACCAACCCCACTGATTATTCGCAAATCTTGAAGAACCATCGCGACGAATGGTGGCTCCAACAATATATCTGTCATTGAAAATGTAATCCAGGCGAGTAAAAAATGACAGTAAGGAACTTTGCCATTCCCACCCACTTACAACAGGAGTTCCCGAACCGGTGGAGAGGCTAACATAATTGGGATCAAGAGAGAAAAATCCTTGTACATTTGCCCTTCTTGCATTCCCTCCTTCTTGTTGTGCCTCAGCGCCTACAAGTAATTCGATTTCATGCCTATCAAGGGTTTGAGTATATCGAAGTGTATTTGTCCATGTCCAATTATAACCCGAGTCAGAATTTGCATCCATTCCATTTGTTGTCGTGGGCTCTTGTTCTTCATAGGAGGGATAGTTGATGCTTTTGGACTCCCAACCCCATAATTCTCCTCCAAAACTGGTTCGTACCATAACATTTTCGAGAAAATCCCATTCAGCAAAAACATTTCCGAACAAATTTCTAGTTTGTGATTCGTTATTCCGAGTTCTATACATCATAGCTACAGGATTTGCTGCATTTCCAAGACTTGCCCCTGCTTGCCCACCGAAGTTTCCTGCAATATCATAAACAGGAACGATAGGCTGTATTCTGTATGAAAAACCAATAGAACTGCCTTCCGTTAGAGCAGCAACCGTGGGAGATTCCGAAACTGAATACGAAAGATTCTCTCCAATTCTAAAATTTTCTCCTAAATTAAAAGACGTATTTGCACGTAAAGTTACCCGATCGCGGAAGTTATACTTTAACGTTCCTTCCTGATCCAAATAATTAACTGAAAACAAAAAGTTCCCAATTTCGCTACCGCCATTTACAGAAATATTATGCTGCATTGTCGCTGCAGGTCTAAAAATTTCATTAAACCAGTCGGTCCCTTCTTTATTTGCTCGTGTTAACTGATTAAATGTTCCCAACATTGCTGGATCTGTATACTCGGGTATCAAATAATAACTATCAAGATTGACATCTGCTTCACTTGCGCCAGCTGGTGATATAAAATCCGGAAGTGTGGGATTCGAACCGTTCCCGTATAAGACATGACTTGGCGTTTGACCTGAATTTTGTTGGGCTGTCCAAACCAAATTTGCATGATCTTGTGGTGAAGCAATATCCCATGGGTTGTCCCTTCCTTGCCAATCTACTCCGTAGGTGCCACTATAATTTACCTGTACACTTCCTCCACCTTTTTTGGTGGTAATAACAATTACACCATTGGCAGCTCGTGCTCCATAAATCGATGCAGAAGAAGCATCCTTAAGAACCTGAATGGACTCAATATCATTTGAATTCAAATTATTCATATTCCCAGGCACGCCGTCTATAACTACAAGAGGTGCATTGTTGCCAAACGTATTAATTCCGCGAATCCGGATGTCTGGTGTCTCTCCCGGCTGGCCAGATGATACAACCGAAACTCCTGAAGCCATACCCTGCAGTTGTTTCGAAACCATATCACCGGTTACAGCTCTGGTCTCAAATTGATCCATATCAACTACTGAAATAGAGCCTGTCATATCCCTTCGTTCCTGTACACTATAACCAATAACTAATAGCTCATCGCCACTGATTATGTCTTGTTCCATTTCTACATCAATTGTTGATCTACCACTTATTGGTATTGTGATCGGCTTATATCCAATAAATGTAAATCGCAAAGATCCGTCTTCAGGTGCAGAGATAGAATATTCTCCGTCAACATTAGTTATTGTTCCATCATCAGTACCAACAATGAGAATATTCACACCTGGAAGGGCTTCCCCGGAGTTAGCATCAATTACTTGACCGCTGATTTCCAAATTCTGAGCATAACTTTGGGTTATGGCCACGGAAAAACAGATAGTTAATGCAGTAAAAAGCACTGAACTTACTCTCCAAAAAGGTTTTTTCTGGAAAGACAAATACACAAATCTGTCTATATATTTATGTATAGACAGATGTACCCATAGTTTTGTATCGTTCATATCAATAGTTGTGGTTATGGTTGAGGTTATTGGATTATAAAATTCCGCTAACAAAACAAGCGGACGAGTATGTAAATAGAGAGGAATTGCTTTAACGGAAAAATATTGAAGCATTAAAAGCCATCATGCTCTTTTTTTAACGTACATGCTTGTCTCACTATTTACATTTTTTACATGTGGTTCGAGTCAATTATAAAGAAGCGCTTCCAATTTTAAAAGAAATAAAAAAAGTTTTTTAATCAGTTAAAAAAGCGGTTTTAAAAGACATTATTCACTTTTAAAAATTGTAAAACACAGAGGAAATGGATTGAAAAACAATAAAATAAAGAAGTTATATTCTTCATAATATACTTTTAAAGTATAGCGTGTTATAAAGCCTTGTAACATATTGCTATACATTGGATAATAAGCATTTACAAACGTATTCATATTGAAAAGGCTTCATTTCGACATCTAATCAAGTATCTCCCATTAAATCTTACCGCTACGCAAAACCACCGAATAGACCGCTATTCCCTACAGTCAGTTACAGTAATCTTTAAGAAATGGCGCCGCATATTGCTCGCT
Organism: Rhodohalobacter sp. 614A; assembly: GCF_021462415.1. Taxonomy (NCBI): domain Bacteria; kingdom Pseudomonadati; phylum Balneolota; class Balneolia; order Balneolales; family Balneolaceae; genus Rhodohalobacter; species Rhodohalobacter sp. 614A. Next base: position 606,581 of record NZ_JAKEDS010000002.1, on the reverse strand, counting down.
GATCTGAGCAATCAGCCTAGCTCAATTTTGAGGAGTATCATTTATGTGCACTTCAAATAAATTGAATTCAGCTTTAATCATCGAAACTAAAACCCATTATAAGATGATTTTGAATAAACTCAGAGTGGAACTGCTTTGAACGTTAAACTTCATAAAATAAATGGAATTGACGAGTTCCTGAAGAATAAAGATCATTTCTAAAACTCAAAGATCTCCAGTTTTCCATTTTGACGGGAAATAATGATCTTTCTACTAGTATCGATTTTCATAGTAATAAGTGATCGAAGATCATCCGTTTGCAGACTTAAACCACTTTTTTTTAGCGGAACAGTAGAAAAAGATCCGTTACCATCCCCCTCATAGAGTAATAGTTTCAACTGACTATTTGATCCGAGCTGCAAATCGACCCCAGTTTGGTTACCAATAAGAAGAATATCTATGTTTCCATTCTTGGTAAAGTCTTTTGCAAGGGAATCATAAACCGGACCAAATTGTGCCTCTTTTGGCAGAGGAAAATAATGAAACTGACCGGTCTTATTTTGCAGCCAAACTACACTTTTAGAATCAGTGATTATTTTTTGTGTAGAGTTACTATCTCTTAAAAGCTCTTCTATCGTTGTTTCTCCAAATTCTCTGTACGTAGCATACCGATTTGCCAAGCCAGGAATTAGCCGTCTAACATCCTCAAAATAATGCGCAGGATATTCATGTTTTTGTCCGGACGTATCTTTTAAAAAAACCGTTGGTAACGCTTCAAAAAAATTATCCGCAAATAAATCTCCATAATAAATAGAAACTGGTTCATTGGAAGTGCCGGAATAAAGTGAATTGAGCCCATGATTTCCTGCAAAAAGATCCATCAAACCATCACCATTAAGGTCGGCCTTTTGCAAATGTTTCCACATTCCTGGTTGAGATGCTGGTGCCACTTTATCCGTCACATCTACAAAGCCTTCCTGCTGATTTTCAAAAAAACTCACTCTCATCCATTCTCCCGCCACCACTAAATCAAGTACTTCATCGTGATTAAAATCCAGCCAAACGGCATCCAAAACCGTTCCCGTTTGAGACAATGCGGATGTCATTCGTGTCGTGTCTTCTTCAAATCGAAGAGTGCTGGTGTCAGATCGATTGATAAAAAGTTTATTTGGAGTATTCATTGGATATTGATCTGGCAAGTACCCTCCACCAATAAATAAATCTGGGAGTCCATCGTTGTTATAATCAGCCTCTTCTACTACTGAGGTTACCTGGATATTGGGATAAGGAAATGCATGCTGAATAAGTGTAAAGGTGCCATCTCCATTATTTTTAAAAACAAAGTCTTCGGCTTCTGCAGGTGATGAATAATCTGATGTAGAAACTGTTCCAAAATAAAGGTCCGGATAATCATCACCATCAAAATCTGCCAGCAAAACGGATGTGTGTTCTCCTAAAGAAAGTTGTTCCGGGTGATCGACTAATTCACGTAGGAAAGCAGAAATAAATGTACCGTCTTCTTGTTGAAAATAGATCTCCGCTTCGTTGTTTCTTGTAGCTCCAATAAAGAGATCTTCAAGTCCATTTCCATCAATATCTCCGGAAGCCAGCACCGGGCCAAAATCAGAAATTTTATATGGCAATAAGGGTTGGCTATAAAAATCGTTGGTATATTCAGCCTTGTGTTGATAGGAAATTCCTGTAATATCATCCACCTTCTTGAAAAAAGGTTCACTGATAGTTCTAATGGTATTTTTTTCTTGTTCAGCTTCATCAAAGCTGATCGTTAAAATCTGATTTGAACCTATATTTTTGTATCGGTTTTGATATGATTCTTCTCCAATAGGCCACGTTACAATCAAAGAATCTACAGTTGCAATCTGACCAAGACCGATATGCAGCAACGGATCTACACTGGATAAATAGCCTCTGTAAGGAGTGTTCTCTATTCGTTGATGCCCCAGTTTTTGGCTATACACATCAATTACGGCTCCAACTCCCATTGAGTTGTTCTCGGGTCCTTCAAAAGAAAGTTTTAACCAATTTTCTGCATTCTCTTTTTCTTTCTGGTAAAGATTATTTCTGTAAATGGATACCGGCTGATTGATGTTCTGAACAATGAGATCTATAGCTCCATTTTTATCAAGATCGGCATAGACAACTCCTGTGGAATACGTTTTTGTATTGAATCCCCATGGATTTGTAACATCAGAAAACGTAAGATCCCGATTATTTACAAACGCCTTGTTGGATATTTTGGCTCCCGACATCATTCGGAGAGCATTTTCAACTGAAATTACAGAACGAACACGGCCATATTCTCTCCAAAAATCTTTATCTGTAATATCTTTAGGAATGCCATTAGTCACGAAAAGATCTGAATAGGCATCATTATTCATATCAAAAAAAAGAGAGCCCCAACTCCAGTCTGTAGCCTCTACTCCCGCCAACCATGCAATTTCACTAAAAGTTGGAATGCCATGCTCTTCAATGCTTCCAACATTATATTGTAATGTATTTCTGGTAAATTGATCTCCATTTCCTTCAAATCCGTTTGTTATATAATTCTGGTAATTATTTGGATTTGCCATCATTTTCCTCCTCACATTTACATCCGGATACATATCCAGTGTAAACAGATCTATACGCCCATTCCAGTCAATATCAGCGGCATCTGTTCCCATTGAGGAAAAACTGGTATGCGAAAACATCTCATAAATTCTATCCGTAAATGTACCATCTCCATTGTTTATCCAAAAAAAATCAGGGTCCATATAATCATTTGCTACATAAATATCTACAAATCCATCTTGGTTGATATCTGTAGCCAATCCACCAAGAGCGAATCCTGCTTTGGTAATTCCGGCTTCTTCGCTGATGTCCGTATAAATAATTTGTCCGGTTGAATCGGCTCCTTCATTTCGATATAAGCGATCAATATTTACCCGGTTACTGAGAGCTGACATTCCCTGATCCGTATCTGCAACAAGCAGATATAAATCGAGATCCCCATCTCTATCTATATCTGTAAATATTGCGTGGGTTGTGTAGGAAGAATCATCAATTCCATATTCCCCGGCCATCTCCATAAATTGTATTTTTCCAGAGTTATCCGGTCCCTGATTGATATAAAGTTCATTTTTCCGAAGAGCCGCGTCTTTTGAACCGGTTACTGATAAGTATACATCTGGCCAGCCATCCATATTAATGTCTACCACAGAAACCCCGCTATACCACTTTTCTTCTTTTCCCTCTACTTTCACACTTTCAGTGATATCTTCAAAAACAAAATCTCCCTTATTGAGGTACATCCGGTTTTTTACCTGATTACCGGCAAAATAAAGATCCGGATATCCATCTTTATCAAAGTCTGCGACTCCTATACCCGCACCGTTATAAAAATATTCGTTATTTAAAATATTGTTGGAGCGTGTTTCTGTGACATTATTTTGAAAAGTTACCTGACTGATATCACTGGAAATAGATTCAAAATGATATACTTCTCTATTACAACCGGCAAGAATAACTATTACAATAAGTAAAAGTTTTGCCATGCTAAAAGAATATAGATTTAGTAAACCCATTAAAGTGTGATTAAAGCTTTAATCAATCACCCACTCTTCCAAGGTTGATAACCTCCACATCCTGAATCTTGCCTTGGTTAATGGAGAAACGGACAATCGTTCTATAAACCTGGAAGCCATGTTTACCAGCAGCGCCGGGGTTCATATAGAGCATTTTGTTTAAGGATTGATCTCTCGCAATTTTCAGAATATGTGAATGACCACAAATAAATAAATCCGGAGTGTTTTTTTCTATCTCTTCTCGAATAGGAATACAATAACGGCCGGGAATCCCACCTATATGAGTCATCCAAACATCAATTCCCTCACAATTAAACCGTTGATGTAGTGGATAAACATCCCTGATGTCTCTTCCATCAATATTGCCATAAACACCAATTACAGGGGCAACTTCCCGAAGAGCCTCTGCAATGTGAATGCTTCCAAAATCTCCTGCATGCCAAATTTCATCCCGATCAGAAAAAAAATCGCTAATTTGCGGATCGAGATAATTATGAGTATCTGCTATAAGTCCTATCTTCTTCATGCCGCTGTAAATGGTGTATATTGGGATGATAGGAATCCTACAGAAGCTTGCAAAACTTTTTGGCCAATTTTTTAGACTATTTTTACACAGTGCAACATTCGTTCAGTATTATTATCGTCACTTGGAATGCATTACATCACCTGCAAAAATTCCTGCCTTCAGTTGTTGAGTCAAAGTATAATAATTTTGAGATCATTATTGCTAATAATGCTTCGGAAGATTCCACGGTTGATTGGATCAAAAATCATTATCCAAATTGTAGAATTGTAACGTTCGAGGATAACTATGGGTATGCTGGAGGAAATAACCGGGCTGTAGAACATGCCAAAGGTGATATTCTTGTTTTTCTGAACAACGATGCAAAACCTGACACCGATTGGCTTATCTATCTCAACGAAGCCTTCAGCAAGGAATCTGTGGGAGTAGTGCAACCGAAAATTCTTTCTTGCGAAAAACCTGATTATTTCGAGTATGCCGGGGCAGGTGGCGGATATATGGACTGGATGGGATATCCCTTTTGCCGGGGACGAATTATGGATCATGTTGAAAAAGACGAGGGACAATATGATGAACCGACTGAAATTTTCTGGGCTTCTGGCGCTGCTTTTGCCATTCGAAAAGAGCTATTTCTTAAAACCGGTGGATTCGATGAAGATTTTGAGTTTCATATGGAGGAAATTGATCTATGCTGGCGTTGCCTCCGGTTGGGGCAAAAAATTGAATACGCGCCAAAAAGTGTTGTGTATCACTTAGGGGGAGGATCTTTGGCTCACGGCTCTCCCCGAAAAGTTTTTTACAACTACAGAAACAGCCTGGCAATGCTTCTGAAAAATCTGGATCGCTTTGTAATTCCGAAACTTTTTTTTCGTTTGGTTTTGGACGGAATATCTGGTCTTCGATCTTTATTGATAGGAAAACCAGCAGAAACCTTGGCCATCATTCAGGCACACTTTTCTTTCTACGGAAAGATTCCGCAAACATTAAGGAAGAGAAATAAATTAAGGCAAATTTCAAGAGAGCCGATACCCGAATACCTTATCCTGAATCGACTTCTCATTATCGAATATTTTTTAAAGGGAAAGAAAACGTTTAATGAGTTAGACTTTAACCCAGACGATTAAATTTTTGGAAAAGTTAACAACAGAGACACAAATATCGCTGAACTTTGAGTGTCCCTGTGGAATAATAAGAATGAACTACTGGCACCTGATCACTTAGGTGACGCTCATTTCCAAAATCCCCGGAATGGCTGATAAACCAATTCCGGAGCTTCAGTGCGCATTTTCTGGAATAAGATCGTCTGTTTGTTTTCATGATAGATTGAGCTGAAATCAATCAACCGATGATGAGAAATCATTGAAATAACATCGGTGCAAACTCTGACAGGTACAATCGCCAGTTGTCCCAGGTGTGTCCGCCACCGCTTTCGCGATAGACATAATCGAAATTATGGTTATCGAGGACTCTCTTCATGTTATTTACACTTTCAAAAACAAAATCATCACTTCCACATGCAATCCAGTAAAGTTCATATCCGCTTTCTTTCAAATCATCAATATTCTGGCTGGTAAGTTCAAGGTGATTCTGCGCATTCATTCCAAATTGAGTTTCTTCGATAATCCCCATACTCATCACGCCAAAATAATTGAACACATCCGGATGTTTGAGAGCCAGTTTTTGTGTTTGCCATCCTCCCATAGAAAGACCAGTGACTGCGCGATTTTCTTTCCCGGTTTTTACCCGATAACGGGATTCTACAAACGGAATTACATCATTTACCAAACTCTCCTCAAAAAGCTCGGTTGCCATTGGATTCACCGAATCCGACTCCCGTACCGGTTCATGTCCCGGAGCCACGTGCCATGCTGAGGTTTGATTTGGATTTCCATTGGTCATAACAACAATCATCGGTTTTGCATCGCCTGAATGAATAACATTATCCAAAATTCGATTTGCGAAGCCCAGTTCTGTCCAGGCATTTTCATCCCCTCCACCTCCGTGAAGCAAGTACAGAACCGGATAGTTCTCATCGCTTTCATAGTAATTGGGGGGCAGGTAGATCTTCATTCGTCGTTGATCCATATTCAACGTTGGAGACGGGTACCAAACTTCCTGAATGGTTCCATTCCTTTGATCGTTGAGCTGAACGTTTTTACTTTCTTCTCCCGGCAGTATTAATGCACTGAATGTATTTCGAACATCTCTGATTACCCAGGGATTATGTGGATCAACAGTTCGAACTCCGTCCACATTGTAAAAGTAGTTGTAATAGTCAGGAGTGAGATCGTTGAAGGTTCTCTCCCAGATTCCATCCTCACCCTTTTCAAGTTGTATTGCGGCTCCCCAACCTTGCATCCAGCTCCCGCTAATTTTAACCGAATCCGCGGTGGGTGCCATCAAGCGGAATGTTACTGAACCATTTTCATGAATATCGGGAGAAACGACTGGATTCTGCTGAAACTGTGAAACAGCCGACCCCGATAGTAACCCAA